>DASYTA010000188.1:0-2944 GCA_036002745.1 Cyclobacteriaceae bacterium
CGGATGGCAATCTGAAGGATGGCATTGGAGGTTGACCGCCATTAACTTGGCGCCATTCGTTTAAAAAGGCCGATCTCCATTTACCGAAGAAACTTGCTGCCTCCCAGCTCACTCCTACTACAGGATAATCTTTATACCCTGGGTGCTGCCAGTAATAATCAACTAGAGGATCTCCCATATGATGGGTAAAATCCTTCATCCACACTGTGGTGTCTGGTTTATACTTAGCAATAAATTCTTGTTGACTCACTTGAGGAAAGTTCGTTAGCTGAGCTCCACCTTCAGCTCCCAAGAAAAAGGTAGTGAATTGTAGGTACTCATCATTGGTGATCTCAGTCTCATCCATGAAGAGAGGCCCAATAGTGATCTGCTTGTTAAAATTAATTTGTGTAGACGCTGGATCTTCATCTGCTTGGCCCATATGAAATGTTCCTGCAGGAATTGGCACCATCCCATAAGGAATAACCATCGACCAACCCTCACGTCTCTCAATAGTAGATTGGCCAACCACTTCACCTTGTGCGTCCCCTCCTCCTTTTTTCTTACCAATGCCTAGTAAACTACAAGAGGCCACTATTAATCCGCTGGACATGATTGCCATGCCAAACAGAACTCTGTGCAAAAATATTTTATTCATACCCTTCATATTTGTGATTCTGTGTTTTCTTGTAGTAAAGCCAACGAACAGATTCGAAAGTTATTCTTTTTTTGATCTTTTTTAAAAATCGTGGTTACCAAATTCTGCAAAATCTTAAAAAAACCCAAATAAATCTTCTGCTAATGTCTGTACCTAGGAGTGCGCACAATTTTCTTTCCTGCCCCAGAATTTGCAGGAAGTTCATAGATAAGCATAAACTCATGTGAGGTAGGTTGCTTAGCGGCCTGATCCTTAATAATATAATCAAGTGAATAGCCCATCTTCAGTGATTTGTCCTTCAGGAAGGTATAACCTAATAGCAAGCTTGCTGACTCTCCTTGGCGATATGATAAGCCACCCCACATCACATCTTTTAGGTATGCTAAACCACCAACATTAACCGTCGTCTTCACAAAATCAGATTGAACCAGCGTGCTGAAATGAAACTTCAAATCAAAATTAACTTCATACATGTAACCTGCATTCAAATAGGCATGGGTTTGAAGTGGCATGCTATAGTTTTGCCCAAAATTAAAGGTTGCATGAGTCAAGTGATCGAAACTGGCTCCGATGTAAAATTTCTCTTTTCTCCAAAATACCCCTACGGCCATGTCGGGTTTAATTTGTGATTGTGATCCTCCATCGAAGGCTGGCTCGTGATCGATATATCGGAGATAATTATTTTGAATAGTTTGAGAATAAATACCTGTTCTCACCCCGAAACTCAACTTACTATTCTTAATTGCAAGATGATAGGCGTAAGATGCTTGAGCCTCGAGATTGTTGAAAGGCCCCAGATTATCATGAGTAATATATCCTCCAAACCCGCTATTCAATTTATAAATTGGTGTAGTAAACGTAATCAACTGTGTAGTTGGTGCACCACCATCACTAAAAGATGAGGAATAGCCCAGCCACTGACTGCGATGCAACGCCGAAATTTTCGTGACACCTTCAACACCAGAAAAACCAGGGTTGTAATAAATGGTATTGAACATGTATTGAGTAAACTGCGGATCCTGTTGCCCCTTTGAAGGAAGTCCAAATCCGAGTAGTACTGAACATGCAAAAAATACTCGTTTTACCATTAGTTTAAAAAGTATGGAAGGATAAAGATAGTTGATTTATTTGTACACTATCAATCCCAATGTAATTAAAGTGTAATAAAATCTACTTCTCGTTAAAAACGTAACCCTTAAACAGTTATTTAATTCCGTTAGCCTTTTTTATGTATAGTTCTAGGGCCCCAGCCATTGAGGGGGCATTGGGTAAAGGAGCTTCAATATCAAGAACAAAATTGTTCTCTTTTACAGCTTTTGCTGTAGCCGGGCCAAACGCAGCCAGCCTGGTGCTGTTCTGCTTAAAGTCGGGGAAATTAACCATTAAAGAATTGACGCCTGATGGGCTAAAGAAGGCAAGAATATCGTAGAAAACATTTTTCAGGTCACTGAGATCTGCTGCTACAGTATGGTTAATGATTGCCTCTGAATAGGTAAAACCATTTTCCTTTAAGAAATCGGGTATGTCATTTTTCCGAATGTCTGAGCAGGGGTATAAAAACTTCTCGTTCTTATGTTTTTTTAGAATCTCAAGCAGGTCTTTTGTGTCTTTAAGCCCGGTAAATATTTTGCGCTTGCGAATAACAATATACTTCTGAAGGTAATTGGAAGTCTGCTCTGAAATGCAAAAATATTTCATGTCAGGAGGCATTTCTAATTTCAATTCACGGCTAAGTATAAAAAAATGATCCACTGCATTACGACTGGTGAATATCACTGCCGTGTGATTCAATATTTCAATTTTTTGCTTGCGGAACTCTTTTGCACCAACGGGTTCCACTTGAATGAACGGCCTGAAATCAATTTTCAAATTGAATTTCTCAGCAAGTTTCAAATATGGTGAGTTGAGATCGGTGGGGGCTTCTTGGGTGACTAAGATGCTTTTTACTTTGCGCATCCTGTCAATAGCTGTTTCAGTCATATCAACACGTAGCAGTTCGGGACCTAAAACAATAATACTTTTACTAAAATCATTAACGGAAAAATTTCCGTTGCGCAAAGGTAGGAAAATAAATGGAACGAATGGAATGTTGTTCGTGCCTGTAGTTTAAAATAAAGTAACCCCGCCCCCATGAGCAGCAACATGCAGCCAGCCTTCATTAAAGTGAAATAATTCGCATTAATGCCAAATGAAAAACAGAATAAACTAACTATAGCAATCAGCGCAAGTGAAAGCATAAGAACTCGGATAAAATTAAAGAATTGAACTCCGGTAATGTCTCTCCAACCAAAGAGTAATGCAATCAGT
>DASYTA010000189.1:0-5146 GCA_036002745.1 Cyclobacteriaceae bacterium
AGCAAAAGTTGGATCAAACGCAACAACGACTTCATCTTATTTCACCCCCACTTATCAACCTACTGTAAATCAAAGCTTGTATAGTAATAACTGCAACTGCAATAATACTACCACTGGTTATAACAACTATCCATATGGAAGTTCTTATGGCTATAGTCCTTATTCAAGTATGTATGGAATGGGCTATGGCTATAGTCCTTACTCAAGCATGTATGGAATGGGTGGAATGGGTATGAACTATGGAATGGGAATGGGTTATGGCACGGGTTCGATGATGAGTTATGGACTTGGCTTTGGGTATAGCAGCATGTACGGAATGTCGCCATACATGAGCATGAGCTATGGAATGGGGTATGGATATAATCCTTATATGATGGGTTATGGATATGGCTACGGATATCCTACGTCTGTAGTAGTTGTAAATGGCAATGACCATGCTGGCCCGGTATACGGCAGACATCCATCGCGCAGCAACACTCCTGCCGTAAGCCACTACACTTCAGCAAGTTCTTCAAGAGGCAATACATCCTACTATAATGGCACTCGCTCGTCAGCTGGCTCAAGAGTTTCAGGTAATTCGACCTCGTATTACAATAATACTTGGAAGCAAAGCTCTAGCCCAAGGAGTTCTTGGGGCAACACTGGAGGCAACACACGCTCCTATTGGAACAACTCGAATACTAACAGTTCATGGAGCAACAGCAATTCAGGTGCTAGAAGCTCATGGAGTAATCCTTCGTTTGGCAATTCATCCTTTGGAGGTGCTCGAAGCAGTGGATTCGGTGGTGGTGGATTTGGTGGTGGTGGCGGTGGTGGACATGCCGGCGGTGGCGGACACGGAAGACGATAAAAAAATATTCGATCGTCTTTCTACTCAATTTAATTTCCTATGAAAAAAATAATTAGCCTTGCGCTAAGTGGCTTTGGTGCGTTCATTTCAATAAGTTCAGTTGCGCAAACCTACGCCGAGGAAGCATTACTCTTTAGTCGAATTAGTCCAGGCGGAAGCGCACGAGTTCAGGCTATGGGAGGATCACAAGTTGCATTAGGCGGCGACTATAGTTCCGCATTTTCAAACCCAGCAGGTCTGGGTTTTTTTAATCGTTCTGAAGCCACTTTTTCGATGGGCATGAATTTTTATAATTCGTCATCAAGCTATTTTACAGGCCCACAGCAGAGCCCTCCCGTACCAGAATCCACAACCAACGACTCAAAATCAAATTTCAATATCCCGGGATTCAGTGTAGTGTTCCATAACGACAAGAACTCGGGCAAACTGGTGAGTGGCAACTTCGCCCTTTCCTTTAGCCGCACTAATAATTTCAATCAAAATTTTACTTACCATGGTTATAATCAAGACAACTCTTTAATTGATTATTTTATTGAACAGAGTAATGGTGACCATCCGCACGACCCGAACTACTATCCATCTCAGTTTCAACAGGACGGAGCAGCTTACTATACTTTACCAGCCCTCGGCTATCAAAATTATCTTTTTGGGCCAATGAGTGAAATCGCCAAAGGAGGAGATTCATCACAATACCATACTTATTTTAGTAAAGTTCCCTTGCAATATGAGCAAGTTCAAACCAGCGGGGCACAAAACCAATTCAACATATCCTACGGATTAAATTTTAATGATTTTTTTTATTTGGGGGCAACAGTAGGATTTCCAAGTTTCAACTATCATTCCAAAAAAACATATTCTGAAACCTTTGATCCAAATGCTCCAAACACGCTACTGGGCTTCGATCTTGCTGAAGATTATTCCATAAAAGGTTCTGGTATTAATACCACGATCGGCGCTATTATCAAACCTAAAGATTTTATTCAGCTTGGTCTTTCGATAGCAACACCAACTTACTTCTACTCTGTGGCTGACAATTACTCAGCAACCCTGACATCAACCTGGGACAACTATAGCTATGTGGATATAACCTATCCAAGTAATAACAGACTTCTTAATGGATCCTTCAGTTCCACGTTCGATCAAGAACTTATCGCAAATTACACTCTTACAACACCTTGGAGGTTTAAAGCCGGGGCAACCGTTTTTATTCAAAAGCATGGACTTATAACAGCAGAAATCGAGCAAGTAAATTATGGCAAATCAAGTTTATCATCGCAAACTGACGGGCTCGATTTCTCGAGTGACAATGAAGAAATAAAAAGCACGTTTAAAAGCGTTACAAACATCAGAATTGGAGGAGAATATCGCTTTAGTAAATTCCGCGCACGCCTGGGTTATTGTTACATGCCTGATCCATACGTAACTATTCGAAATAATACTAACAACTCAATCAATAGCTATTCTGCGGGTTTTGGTTATCGAACTGGTAAATTTTTTGCGGACCTGGGTGTGATTTACTCTCAATGGAACTCATCGTACAACCCGTACACTGTTTATTACCACGGCCAGAACCCAGTTGTAAAGTTGCAAAATTCAAACACCAACGTAATGATTACCGTGGGGATTAACTTGTGATTTTTGAGATTATTAATTCGACGGAAATATCGTTTCCTTCAAAAACGTATTCGGCTTTCTTATAAAAATTAATTCGCTGAGAGCGAAGAAACTCGATTTTATCTTTGAGTTGATCTGAACTTAACTTGGCAAACAGAGGTCTCTCGTTTAAGTTGATTTTCACCAGTCGGTTGGCTATCTCTTTGGAAGGCACATCAAGAAAAATTGTTTTTCCCGTGGCATTCATTTGAGCCATGTTGTCATGAAAGCAAGGGGCGCCTCCACCTGTTGACATTACAAAGCTTTCAGAAGAAGAACAAAATTTTTTTAACGTTAATGATTCTACCTGACGGAAATAATTTTCTTTTTTCTTTTCGAAAATCTGATTGATCGGTTGACCTTCTGATCTTTCGATTTCAACATCCAAATCAATAAAGCGTAACTTTAATTTCTCCGCCAACAATTTTCCGGTTGTTGTTTTACCAGAGCCTGGCATGCCAATCAGAAAAATTTTCATTTTGCTGAAATGAGTTGCAACACTTCTTCAGCCGAGGGGGTGTCGTTGTTATGCCAGTTACCTAGCACGTTTCCATTTTGCCACAAGGCAATGCCTGGATTAGATCGGATAATGGTTTTTAAAACTGTAGCATCTGAAAAATAGTAAGGCACGCCCAACTGATTTTCATGCCTGAATTTTTCAATGCCTTCGTTACTTGAAGCAGTAAGAATGAGGCAATCAACTTTACCTTCCAACTTTTGAGTGAGTTCGCGAATAGCAGAGATATTTTTTGTTGATGCTTTGTCAACATTAAATAAAACAATGATTAGTTTGTTTCCTTCAAATGTGTAGGGCGTTTTGTCTTCGCCTTCCGGAGAGGTTACACTATAATCAGTGATTTTAGGTTTTGTTTTATCTTCATTTAAAACTCGGGAAGAAATGTATTTATATCCGGCTTCTGATAAATATTTCTGAGATCTTACTTCCTTGCCTTCCTTCTCAAAAACATATTCAATTATTGGTTGCTCCTGAGGAAGCATTTGTTGAGGAATGTTGTTGCCAATTCGGTATGCTCGAAAATCAATGAAGGGCAAATGATTGATAGCATATACTCCCAAAAACAAACTCAACGCAACAATTCCGATTACTAAGCCATCTCCTTCGCGCGTTCTCAAAGCAGGCACATAAGTATGCTTGTACCAAAACAAATGAAATACAAACGCCATGAGCACCACGTCTTTTGTAAACGATTGCCAGGGAGTAAGTTTGATGGCATCGCCAAAACATCCGCAGTCAGTGACTTTATTGAAATAAGCTGAGTAGAAAGTGAGGAAAGTGAAGAATACCATGAGCAAGAGTAGAATCCATCCTGTCCATTTCATTCGCCAGAAAACCAAAATCGCGACACCCAACGCTACCTCTAATACAATCATCACCATTCCTATTTCCAACGACCACGGAATGAAATAATTGAAGAATGATCCAAAGTCATTAGCAAAGACTTCAAAATATTCCTCCATTTTAATCTGTGTACCGATCGGGTCATTAAGTTTTATTAAGCCCGAGAAAATAAAAAGTGTGCCTACAAAATAGCGCGAGAATTGGTCAAAGAATTTTTGCATGTTATAAAATGTCTACAGTCAACGGTCGACAGACCACAGTTTTCGTTATTTAATTGGAATAGATTTTTTGAGAGCCTGAATACGCATGACTAAACTATCCGTTGCCGAGTAAATAAAATTGAAGTCCTCTTCATTGATCAAATTTCTCTTTTTTGCCAAGTAAATACAACCGATTACTTCAATCCCCGATCGAATAGCAAAACTTAGAAATCTTCTAAACTCTGCATTAGTTTGACCAGTTGATCCTTCAGCAATATTCAAAGAGACTGAATCAGCTGCTCTTTTTATTTGAGAGGTCAATACGTATAATTCATCCTTAGGAAACGACAATGTTACATTATGAATAACAGAGCTCAGCTCAACAGACTCTTTCCATACTTCTAATTTCTCAAACTTAAATGCCATAAGCTTACCGAGCTGCCGTGGTCTGTGGTCTGTCGTCTGTGGTCAGCTTTATCAAACAAAACACGGAATAGTTAATCATATCCTGGTAATTGGCTTTAATACCTTCACTCACCAGCGTTTTACCATCAATGTCTTCAATTTGTTTCACTCTTAACAATTTCATAAGAATAATATCGGTCATTGAACTCACACGCATATCGCGCCAAGCCTCGTCATAATCATGGTTTTTGTTTTGAAGCAGATCAAAGGTTTCATCGGCAGCTTTATCGTACATCGGCTCAAGTTCTTCAAAACTCATCTCCATTTTTTCTGAGTTTACCAAATTGATTTGCATCATCGCTATCAAACAATAATTGATGATGCCGATAAATTCATCCTTGATGCTGTCTTCTACTTTTTGAGAGCCTTTCTCCTGAATGCTTCTGATGCGTTGCGCCTTGATAAAAATCTGATCGGTAATAGATGGCAAACGTAGTATCCGCCATGCGGTGCCGTAATCATGTGTCTTTTTGGCAAACAAGGCTTTGCATGCAGCAATCACCTCTTTATATTCGTGAGCGGTTTTATCATTCATAAAAGGATGCAAAGTAAAATATTTTCGGCCAACAAAACACTGAACGTTCGGGGCAAACTAATTGACCTTACCGAACCGAAAAT
>DASYTA010000190.1:0-6333 GCA_036002745.1 Cyclobacteriaceae bacterium
GGCTTCCTGTTAATTCTTTTCGGTAACGCGCCATGAAGGGAATTGTCGCGCCTTCAGCTAACAGGTTGATTACCACTTCAACCTGGTGAGGTGTTAACTTCAGTTCTGCAGAAATGCGTTGAATGTTTCTTTCCATTTAAAAAATATTCGTAGTGTTAAAAAAATGAGTGGCAAAAATAAGATTAAAATTGTTTGAACAATGATTTGTGTTGGGGAAAATGATTGGTAAGATTGGAATAATTTTTTCTAATAGAAATTGGGTTTAATGATTGAATTACGAAACATCGCCATCCAAAAATCGGGGCAAAATCTTTTCAACAACTTTAACTTCCACATCGAGCAAGGAGATAACATCCTGATCACCGGCGAGAATGGCAGCGGAAAAACCACTCTGCTCGAAACCATCGCGGGAAAAATTTCCGTAACTCATGGAGAAGTGCATTATGATTTCGCTACTGGAAAAAGTTGGGAAGAACGATATCAACAGCGTAAGCAAGCCATTCATTTTATTCCGGCTGATGCCGCACTTACACGCATTCATCAACCAGACTTATTTTATCAACAGCGCTACTACTCTTTCGGTGACACTTTTGTACCGACTGTAAAAGATTTTTTAGGTAGTGTAACTGTAGAACAAATTCAGAGAATGAGATTTTCGTCATCTCTTTCAATCGATCATTTGCTCAATCTCAAACTCACCACACTCTCCAACGGGCAACAGAAGCGCGTGATGATATTGGCAAACCTAGCGAAACAAATTCCGAAGGTATTATTGCTCGATTATCCTTTTGAAGCGCTCGACCGTCAGAGTCGCTATGATTTGATACATTTTCTTGAGGCGCTTTCAACACACCATGGCGTTCAATTAATTCTGACTGATCATGATTCAGCATTACCATCCGTACTCAATCGCAAGGTGGTCTTGAAAGATTTTCAAATTCACGAACAATCTCGTTTTATACCGACGCCTTATACGGTGCCTGATGAGGTAAGGTCGAGAAATGATTCTTTGCCCGCTAACCAGCCTGTTGTTGAAATGCGTAGTCTTACCATTCAATACGGTGAAACTACCATCATTAAAAATCTTGATTGGGTTATTCATCAGGGCGAGCGATGGGCTCTTGCTGGAAGAAATGGTTCTGGCAAAACAACCTTGTTCAGTTTGATCTATGCCGACCACCCGATGGCTTATAGTCAGCAGGTGTTTCTCTTTGGCAAACGAAGAGGCTCGGGCGAATCGATCTGGGATATCAAAAACAGAATATCATATCTCGGGCCAGAACAAATGAGTTTCCTCAGTCCAACCGATAAGGCGCTAACGGGGCGCGCTTATATTTTGAAAGGCAATAAGAATCAGGACATTGACAATCTCACCTCACTCCTACTTTTTTTTGAAGTCGATGCGTTCATCGACAAACCAATCAGGCAAATGTCGTCCGGCCAGATGCAGCTTGTTTTTATTATAAAGAGTCTTTTGGTATCAAAGGAGTTGCTCTTGCTTGATGAACCTTTTCGGTTTTTAGATCCTCATCAAAAAGATAGACTGAGCCAATACCTCCAGCTATATCTTAATCGTGAAACCACACTCGTTCTCATCACACACGATCAACGCGATATCGAGCGTTGGGGTAAACAAATTTTGTGGCTTTGAATTTCTTTTTCAACAAGAAATCTCTGCCTTGAGGCGAGAGGCTGCGGAGATTTAGGAATGTCTAGATAATATTATTAGAAAATAATTTCATTCAAAATCATGTCCATGCAATGCTACTGACATAGGGTTGTCATCTTGGCCTTCCATCTTTGAACTATCTAAATCATTAATCAAAACAAACCAACTATGACAACACAAGAAATTGCAAACCGGTATTACGAACTAGCATGCCAGGGAAAATGGACTGAAATTCAAAATGAACTCCATCATGATAGTGTTATCTGTCAAGAGCCCGAAAAGGCAGCTCTAAGAGGTGTAGCTATACTAACCAAAGGAAAAGAAGCAGTTTTGGCCAAAAGCATTGCGAATCGTGAAATGATTGAAGCCATTCATAATCAATTTTGTAGCGAACCATTAGTAGGTGCCAATTTCTTCAGTCTTGCGTTGAAGAGAGATGTTACTTTTAAAACTAATCAACGTGTGCAATTGGAAGAGATTTGTGTATTTCAGGTAACAGATGGCAAGATTATTTCAGAGCAATTCTTCTATTAACCTATCATCGAGCGTTACTACGATTTGTTGGTCCGTACATTATCAAATGGCGCGAGCGAAGGCTTGCGCCATTTCACAGATTTTTGCAATAACAAAACCCTTTGCTACATCTCTCATTCGTACTTTTGTCTTGATGCAAATCGAAGATTCATCTGAAGTGTGTGAATGGTAAGCATCATTAAGCAAAGATTTAGGTCTTGTGTCATTTAGCGCTCAATCTTCTTCCTTTGTCCTTTTTTCCTTAGTCGAAAAAAGGACCAAAAAAGACAAGGCAAAAAAAATGCTCCTCACGCACCTTCAATCACACGCCCGCTTTTTTGCCGGGCCAACGCACTGGCATTCTTGATAAGATTCTCAGAATAGATTTTAAAAGCTCTAAGAGCGTCTGGCGGGCCGAAGGGCGAGGTGGAGTGTAGGCAAGCGCGTGGAAGCATCCTTCGGCCTTGACTTTTTGGGTACTTTTTGTGTCAAGACAAAAAGTACGAAAGAGAGAATGGTTAAAAAATTTTGCTAGAGCGAAAAGCTTTTGTTTGATAAAGAGAACAGTTCGTCGCAAATCTCACACACGGAATGGAGAAATCCATTACTTCATTATTTTCAAATACGCTTCTGCAAATCGTTGCCCTAAAATTCGTTGGCCTTTAGAATTAAAATGAAGTTTATCTCCCTTGTCTTTCAGATCGACAGTATTAATGACAGCAGTATTTTTGTCGGTCGCAGAATATTGGTGTATCTTCTCGTTCACTACAGCCCAGTATTTATTATCGGAATAACCTCCAAGCTCTCCGATAAGAATAGGTAAATTCTCATTCCCCACTGCCTCGCGAAATATCTTAAAGAGTTTCGTCAACCTTTCGCTGTAAAGAGGCGCATCCTTTGGATTGGTGTCACTTTCTCCCTGGTGCCATAGTATTCCTTTTATCTTTCCATACTTTTTTGAAATAGCTACTTTCTCTTTGAAGTTGGTTAATAGCTTAACATTTCTGTGGATTGAGTCTCCTAGCCATTGGCTGATTGAACTTCCTCCCACGGCTGTTGGAATGACTAACACTGAAATTTGGCTCGGTGCTTCTTTCACGATAGCATTACCAAACGAAAGCCCACAGTCTAATCCTGCCAATGTACTCTCATAGAAGTGAAGTGGCTCTTTGGCAATTATGACTTTTCCGTTTTTGTTGATTGCGAATATTCTTTCTGACGGGATCGTGTCTTGAGGCTCAACGAGGCCACGACCGGCCATATTGGATTGTCCTGCCAATATAAAGACCCAGGTGTTTTTCTTTTTAGGAATTTTCTTTGCCTCTAATTCTTTCTTCGGAAAAGATGGAGTGCGAATATCATTCTGTGCACTCAGGTGAACAGAAAGTGACATGACACAAGTCAGGGTAAAAACGAATATTGAATTTGCGCTAATAACTTTCATTTTTTCGTAAGCGTGAATTTTGTTCATGAGCCTCAAGCGTTAAGCTTAGCTTCCAAATCTTTGATGCGTGCCTGATACTCTTCTTCTCGTCTTCGCAATTCCTCCTGCGTTGCTTCTAGTTCCTCCATATTTTGGCGCATTTCCTCCTCCTGAGCTCTCATCTCTTCGGTTTGCTCTTTTGATTGTTTCAATAGTATTGAAGTTCTTTCATTCAAGTTTACACTATTGATATTAAGAGCCAGCACGCCAGACAACGCGTCCAGAAATTGATTTACTAACTCTGAAGTTTCTTGCATGAAGGCAAGTTCCACAAGGCCTTGAACTACTTCATCATCAGATTTTAAAGGTAGCACGATTATACTAGCCGGCCTGATGGCACCTAACCCCGATTCTATTTTTATATAATTTACAGGCACAGGTGTCAAATAGATTTTTTGTTTGTCTTTATAAGCCGAACCTAATATCCCTTCACCTATTTCAATACGCGTTGATTCAATGCGATCTTTATTAACTCCGTATGTAGCAACAATTCTTAGGTGTTCATCAGTTGGATCTTCTTTAATAGCAAGAATCAATACACCCTGCTGTGCAGATACGTATCGAACTAGATTACGGAGTATTTCATCTGCCAGCTCTTGCATACTTCCCTTGTGCTTACTTACGATTTCCCCCATTTGCGCCAACCCCTGCATAATCCAATGTTGATTTTTCTCCAGTTCGGTTTGCCGTGCAATTTCTAGATTCTGCTTTTTTAATCCGGAGGTCTGCTCCTCAATAATAGCCTGGAGTTCTTGTGTCTTGCGTTTTGTCTCTGTTCGCTGATACCGAATATAGCCCACTATACTAGAGACAATTAAAATAGCCATCGTACCAAGAAACCACTTTGTACGCCAAAACGGCGGAACGATAATGATTTTAATACTTGTTCCCTTTTTATTCCAGATACCGTCATTATTGGATGCCATGACTCTGAAAACATATTCTCCTGGGTTAAGATTCGTGTACGAAACCTTACGCTCAGAGCCTGCATCGATCCACTCATCCTGAAACCCTTCCATGATATATTTGTATTTATTCTTTTCTGCCTGGCGGTAGTTGAGCGCTGTGAATTCAAATGAAAAAAAATTCTGAGAATATGAAAGCTTGATTTCATCGGTAAACAGTATACTCTTTTGTAAGACCTCATTCTTGCCAATGCTGACAAACTTATTGAACAGCTTGAAGTCGGTGATAAATACTGGAGGCACATACGTATTGTCTTCGATTTTTTCTGGATCAAATAAATTATAACCGTTTACTCCTCCAAATAGTAACTCACCGCTCTTCAATTTTAAGAATGCCCAACGATTAAACTGGTTGCTTTGCAAACCATCACCTTCATCATAATTTTTATACGTCAACGCATCCGGATTGAATTTACACAGACCTTTATTTGTAGATATCCATAGGTTTTTATTATTGTCTTCCAATATTCCCATGATCACATCATTAGGCAAGCCACTGGCCTGATTGAATACTGTAAACGTTTTTGTTTTACGATCAAAGAGATTTAAACCACCACCATTTGTACCAACCCATAACCTGTTTTGTGAGTCTTCATATAAACTAAAAACAGCATCTTCCGAAAGGTCACCTTTTTTACCGCCTGCCTTATAGTGTGTAAATGTTTCTGTAGCCGGATCAAAGTATTCCAAACCATTCTGCCTTGTAGCTATCCAAAATTTTCCATCATGATCTTGAAGCATATAAATCGCAATGTTGCCAGCCAGTGAATTTGGGTTGGCTTCATTGTGAGCGTATGTTTTAAACTCATTCAGTTTTCTGTCATACTTACAAATTCCGTTGCCGTAGGTTGCAAACCAAAGATCCTTTGATCGATCCTCCAGTATATAAAATACATTATCATCTCCCAGGCTTTTAGGGTCATCGAGGTTATGTCGATAGTGTTTAAATTTTTTAGTTTTTCTGTCATAAAAATCAAGTCCTCCACCCCAATAGCCAATCCACAGACCACCTTGGCTATCCAGCTTAACCGATAGCACTTTATTGTTGGACAAGCTGTTGGCATTGTCCTTTTGATTGATAAGGTGAGTGAATTTATTGGTTGCTCTATCATAGTAATCAAGACCGCCGCCATCAATGGCAACATAGAAATTGCCATTTTCATCTTCACAAAAACTATTAACCGTGTTCCCGTTTAAACTAAATTGATCATTGGTTTTGTGTTTGACATGCCTGAACGCATATTTTTCCTTTTCATAAATATTTACACCGCCAAAACGTGTTCCAACCCACATCCGATCGTTTAGATCGAAGAATACATTCATAACAATGTTACTGCTTAAACTAAATTCATTCTCTGTATCTGTCATGATTCGTGTGAACGAATCACTACCGCTATTATACTGGCTCAAGCCTCCGTCAGTCGCAATCCAGATTTCGCCTTGTTTGTTTTGATCAATTTCATGTATGTATTGTGCGCCTAGGCTCGACGGATTGTTAGGATCACTCGCATATCTGATAAACGTTTGCCAGCCAGGTTTCATTTTGTTTAATCCGCCATCAAATGTTCCCACCCACATATTGTTGTCATGATCTTCAAATATGGTTCGAACTTTATCGCTACTAAGGCTTGCAGGGTTGCCTGCATCGTGCGAATAATTTGTGAAGGTTGACCCGTCTGCGTTTAGCATACAGAGACCCCCCG
>DASYTA010000191.1:0-4344 GCA_036002745.1 Cyclobacteriaceae bacterium
CTCAAAGCTATTTGGACATTGCTTTGAAGTGCGAACTTTTGAACCGTCATTCTCAACGAATAAGCGGTATCAAAAGTCTGATCCAGAAATACGAGCACGGGTTGGAATTCAAACTGGATTCTGAGCTCGAAGATACTTATAGGCAAAAAGCTGTAAGTACTGTGTATGCGTATAACATGCTTTCGGAAAAAGGACTGCATGTTAATGTTTCATCTCCGACCAAGAATGAGTTAATGCCATTCAAAAGTTTTCTGGAGATGATAAGAACTCATGGTTATGAACATCCTGATATAAAATGGTGGCCACCGAATTTTGGCTCATACGACGAGTACAAGGATCACGTACATTCCTTTGTTACTCAACTTTCCAATCAAACAATCGAGGCTTAAACCACTTAAAAACTTTATATGAACTTTCAACAAATAGCAACTGAAATAAAGGACATGAAGATTAAATTTCTTACAGAGTCCGCTGTTATCAACGCACATCGTGGAGTGCCAGAACATATTAATCTGCGGCAAATGGCAGTTCTTGCCAAACAGGAAAATGTTCTGAACACCGAGGAAATGAACAATGGGGTTAAAGAGATTTCAGATACATATAAGATGCTTGCCGGTCGTGTTGGCCTTCCAAAAATGGAGGCCTCTGAAATTGTAGTTAATCGTGAAAAACTTAGTGAAACGATCCAGAGGCTCACACTTGAGAAAAATAAATTGGAAGAGGAAATCATGAGCGATATCCTGAAAGCTTCCAAAATGGAAGATAAGGCCATCAATAACACAGAAGCAGCTACTGAGCAAGTAGAATTTAAGGTTATTAACAAACAAAATCAAGGTCAGACTATTTAAGATAAGGTTAGGTTTGGGTTTGAAATGCAGCTTTAGGGCTGCATTTCTTTTTTTATACCATCTAATATCCTGAAAGTTTATTTTCATAAATTCATTTGTTGTAAACAATCTATGCCAGGTGTTGAATTGATAGAAGTTTCAGGTAAGGAGATCATATACATTGACTATACCAATTGTGACAGTGGTCAAATGATTGAGATCTTTGATCGTGCTAAAAAAATGGTTTTGAATAAAAAAGAAGGTAACTGTTTATTATTAACCAATTTTGAAGGCGCTTACATCACTTCATCTTTTATGCGGCACGCCGAAAAGGAAATGGTTCCAATCAAACATTTAATCACAAAAAACTCATTTATAGGAATGACATTTCCTCAGCGAATGATCCTTAAAGGATTTTCACTTTTCATCCGTAAGGATGTGTACGTTGCCTTTGAGGATCGCGAGAAAGCCTTGGAATATTTAATATGTCAGTCTTAAGAGTCACCAAAGCATTTTACTTTTTACCACCCTTAGTAGAATCCTCTGCAAGTTCAGAAGTCCCATGCTGAAATAAGGGTCCCTTCCTGATGTTTGGTATACCATCATAAGTACCTAGAACTCGGTTGTAATTACTCATACCTTCATAAAGAAATATACCCCATGTTGAAACCACTTTTACTCCGTTGTATTCATGATTGGGGAAGGCAAGTTTTTCCTCGTAGGCTCCTATCTCGCAAGCATAACGAGCGCATGTGTCGATAAAATCTCTTACCTCATTAGTCAAGGCCTCGTTGTGAGATTGCATTAATATTTCCATTTCTTCTAGGCTAAATTCCTGACCATTTTCCTTAAGGTATATTTGAGGAAATGGAATATCTTCTATAGGCTCCGTGAACACTGGTAATTTAGTTCTGAACCAAAAATCATAAGGAGTGTCTTCATTAACATGCGCATATTTTCCAACAAATTCTCCGGTCGCAAGAGTTGATAGTTCATGTGGCGCGATGAGATGTTTGTCGACAAAAGAAATGTTTTGTCCTTTACTGCGACTGAGGGATTCACCGGTGTTGCTTCCTGTATTATAACCCTTTTGTTCCTTCTCTCTTTGGCCGATATATTCTGAATATTTTTTTGCGGTGTCTGGATGGTTGACTTGTCCAATGATAACGTTACCGCAGTTTGCCATAAGAGCATCAGCTTGCTCTTTGGTGTATATCAATTGATATTGACTATCATCCTGTCCACAGATTGTGAAACCCATGTCGTTTGATCTGCAAGTAGCTAAGGTATCCTGAAGGTTGTTAATACATATTTGAGGCATTTCATCATAAATATTCTCAGACGGGAGTCTACCAGGTTGGTTCATAACCTTGCTTGCGATTTTTCCAATGAGCGCTGCAATAGGACTGAAAACCCCCTTTAATTCAGGATCACTACCGAAACTCAAAACAGCTGGATTTTCAGGATCATTAATTCTAAGATTTAAACCTGGGGAATTGGCGGAAAGCACCCATGTCAACCTTGGATCCCGTAATTGCATTAACAGGTTTTGAATGGTTGCAATTACACCTGCGATCTGGCCACCTGCTTTTTCCACGATCGCTTTCTTTAACGACTCAACCATCAATGCGCATTCCGGAACAAGTGAAAGTGCAGCTAAAACTTTGTTAGCATCCTGACACGCAATGGCAATGCTATGAGGTATGGTGCAATATTCAGCCTGACTTTTAAACTGATCCTCCAGCTGCTCCTGTTGTTTGATGTGGGTCTTTATAATACTAATTTCTGTTTTGCATGTTTGAGCCGCGCTTAGATTACCCAATTTTTGATATTCCTTTAACTGACTTTCTAAGTACTCAAGGTTGCTTTTTGACTCTGAGATATGGTTGTTAAGGTTACCTAATACTTTGGATTTTGAAAAAACACTAACGGAAGACATTTCACTTATTTTCTTTGTAAACCAAATGATGGGTTTATAGTAAGCGATGGAAGCTTCAGCAAAGAAGTCTTTATCCTTAACCCATTTTGGGTTCATGTTTTGTAATAGTGTTGCGGCATATTCATGAGCGAAAGCTTCCGACTCAATGTAAGTGGGAAGGAACGGATTGATACGATGAGAATATCTTGGGTCCCTGAAATTGATAATCCAAAAATTTCTTCTGTCATTGTCGATTGAATGCTCCCCTATCCACTTGCCATTCAGATCCCGGTGAGCCCGCTTTGAGTACAAACGCATTACACCAAAAGCATACCTGGTTAATGCCCATTTCCTCGGATCTTTTTCCAAGTTGGCATTCATTTTAAAATCAAAAATCAATAGAGCAAAACCTTTCTTAATAGAGTCTGAAATTATTTTGTTGATGAGCCTGGAAGTCTTTCCAGCGCCAGGTCCACCAAGAATCCATTTGTGTCGTTGGAATTGTTCAATGTTCATATAACCCCACTCTTTTGAGAACCAAACAAAATCCCATTTGCCATTTGTTTTAACGGGATTGTATTGGAACCCAAATTCTTTTTTGAGTTTGTAGTCCTTTTTTCTAAAAAGATCTTTCAGGACGTAACCCGTAAATAGGTAAACAAACAAACACACCGGCCATAATAAGGTATACAGCATTTTGTTAAAATGGTCGACGAAGAAGATTCCAAGTCCGGAGAGAATAAATAAAACGAGCATTTTGATTTTGTCCTTAGCACCGTTGTCATTGGTTTCAGAGACTACATCTGACACAGGTGAAAGAAGATAAACCACGATCATCCCTAAAAGAAAAATTATCCTTGCCGGTTCAAAGGCTTTAAAAATGACGTCTTTATAAAAAATGGCTACGGAGCTTTCTCCATAGATCGTTGGGTAGACAAGGAACAGGTAGTGCGAAATAAAAATAGCAAAGCAAACTACCGGTAAAATGTACATTGAATTGATCTCGCTCTTTGATGATTCCATAATGATATTGTTAAAATGGGTTTAATACTGCCCGAAATACCATTCAATGGAGTGGATCCCTTGATGCCTATTATAAGGATAAGCACATTAGCTGTACCCCTTCAATTGTTTGATAGTTTTGGACTATTCAAAAATAGTCAGCTTTGGAAGCAAAATCAAATTCCCTTGTGGATCTTTTGGGCTCCGATCTGGTTATCGCCGGATGCTTCGAGAACTGTTTCCTGTTCTCTCTTCCTTGAACTTTTCTTTCTGGCCTGATTTTCAAACGCCATCTTTCTATAAAAGTCAATGAAATTATGGTCCTTCAATTTTAAGACGAGTTCGTATGGGACTTTGTCCAGATCCGCTTTATTGGCTTGGATGATCGCTTTTGCCTTGGTTAAATCAAATTCCTGAATTGCCTTTATCAATTCGATAGAAGCTTGGTGATCATCGAGAGGAGAATTCTTGAGTACCTTAAATTGCAGGCGGAAATTTTGCTGCACCCTTGCCCAAACGTCGTGTTCGTAAAAGGCTTCTTTTAAGGTGCCTGGAAGCCCGGGAAGATACTGAAGCGTCATGTCGACAACTTCATCT
>DASYTA010000192.1:0-8334 GCA_036002745.1 Cyclobacteriaceae bacterium
AAGGCATTGCAGTTTCTAATGAGCGCTGCAATCTTGAAATACTTTCTTCGGTTGCTGAGCCAAGTTGTTTGATCCACGTGTTCGCGTGCATCGTATGATAGCGAAGTTCGCCTTTTATTTTTTTTGCGAGAAGAGACAATGGCTCGTAAGAGGATTGCGTAAGCATTTCCCAGCGCAAGGCGTCGGCAGTATCGAATAGAAAATGCCTGATCAAACTAAAATCATATTCTCCATTAGGCAGCTCAACCAGTTGGCAGTTATGAAATTGATTGGCATTGCGTGTGAATGCCACGGTATCTGGTGATTGTTCACCTAGTTCATTCAGCATCTGATACAAAGCATAACTCTGACCGATCTTATCTTGCGCCATTGATGAAAACGCAATGTCTTCTTCTAACAACGGTCCAAAGCCTGTCCATTCGCTATTGCGATGACCAAGGATAAGCAGATCATCAGCAATTTTGTAGAGCAACTCTTTTAAAGCATTATTATTCATCGCGACGATTCTAATGTCTAACGTCTTGCGTCTTTTGTCTATCTAAAAACTCCTTCAATTTATCTCCGCCTTTATAATCCGATGCATCACGAAATTTTTTTTCAGGCAGTGTGGTCCACAAATCTTTTTCTTCCGCTGAAGTAAAGCGGATTTTGTCTTGTTCGATCGCCCAGACGTTGTAAATGATTTTTCCCGCACCGAAAAGATCCTTTGCACGATACATAGCATCCTGTGGCGAATTCGCTTCTACTGTTCCCACATGAACGTGTTGCTTACCGCGCTTAGTTAAATGGTAAATTTCAAAAGCTCCTTTGTCATTCTCTTCACCGTCTTTCGAAATCAATTCGTAGGCACTTTGGTTTCCTTCTGTAGTGGGCGAAACAAAAACTTCTCGGGTATCAACCACATAAATTGAAACACAAGTGAACCTTCGCGTGAATGTTTCTTTCGCCAGCAAGTAAGCCATCTCCAAGTTAGGTGCGTGAACTGCGCCTTCGTGTTGAAATGGTTTGCCTTCTTTCGCTTGAACAAAAACTTCAAACGTACCAAACTGATCCAATGACTTTTTGGGCTTCACTTCCCCAACCTGGGGTAGGCGCGTAACACGTGGATCGAGTGATTTCAATTTTTAATTATTGTAAAGGCAAATATACCAGATTAGAGCCGTTGGAATAAGGAAGAAACCTTAATTCAATTTCTTTTTAGGGAACAGGAATTCGGGTTACCTTGTTCAGTTATTTTACACTCATAATCGAATGAAGTACCTTGATCTTTTGTGGGCGAGCGATTGGCTGAAGCGATATTATCCGAAATATTATTCCAATGAACTCATGCTGTTGGTCGATGATATCCTCAAATGGTTTGACGAAGAACTTCCTGAGGACAGTAGCACGATAACTTATTTAAAAAGTTTGTATCACTCACCTGAAGAAGCACTTCGCGCTGCCTGGAAAGAAATTCAATTGTATCTCGGCCCGTATTGGGGAAATTGAGTTTTCGTTGTTGCCGTTGCTAAAAGAAGTTTTTTCTAATGTTGACCTGCGAGGGTCATAGCACCTGCGCCAAAAATCACCACATCCTGCAGAAAATGGATTAACAATGCCCAGCCTAATCCTTTTGTTTCTATGACCGATTTAGCCAGTAGCCAACCTAAAAGACCTGATGCGATTACTCCGAATATGCCATTCGGTGTTCCAAAAAAATGACCTAAACCAAAGATTGCCGAAGATATCCAGCAAATAGCGGTGGGACTCAACTTGCCATAAAGGCCAGCCACTATAACGAATCTGCTAAGTATCTCTTCGGTCCATGCATTTGTTGCCGCAAATAGCATCACCAATGGTAATAGTTTATAAAATGTTCCGTTCATCTGTCCATGCTGTGAAATCACACCGAAAGACATGTATGACATTGTTCCGAGTGTGAATGCAATAGCTGCTATAGGTCCTAAGGACATCCAATTACTTTCTTCAGATGATGTATTTGCCAGACTTATTTTAAGCCTTATAAATTTCTTAAAGCTCTCCTTGTTGTAGAGATACATCAGTGCTATTGCAACGAACGAAATAGGTAACGCCATCAGCTGCATGGTGTAAGTAAAGTTGAGCAGTTTGTTCTCTGAAATTGCCCACAATGCAATTCTTCCATTCTGTAAGGACTTGGAGATTAAAGCTACCGATAGAAGCCCCACTACACTAATTGCGATTGGGATGCTGATAGAAATTAATTTTCTCATGTAATGAGAACGAACGGGACGGCATGATGGATGCAACGGAACGTAAATTGAAGTCTAAGCTACAGACTTAAACGGAATCGGGACAGATCTTGGTTCACTCCACGCAGAGTCCCTGAAACAGGTGACTCTGCGAGAAGTAAGAAGATTCCATTTTAAATGAGATAAAAGTAATCATCCGTTATAGCTTCACTTAACGACCTCACTAACCAGGATGATCGGAGCAGCATTAGTGTAATTAGGGAAATCGGCTCTTATAGCATCTCTATTTGGCGCGATAGCTGCCTGGTAGGCGGCAAGGTCTTTTACATAGAAGGAGCCTATTGCCATAAAAGGTAATGGCGTGTTTGGAATACCACTGGCAGTACCTTTTTCAATAGTGTATTTTACCAAATTTGATCCTATAAACCCTGCTACCATTGGCATATGCTTGGTTTCATAATACGCCATATCAAAGGTCTTGCCTTCTGCAAATGGGTACATGATAGATACTTTAACTAATCCTTTTTCTATAGCTGCAGAACTCTTCTTTTTGGCTTTGCCGGATTTCTTTTCTTGACTAAATCCTGCCAGACATATTAGCAGAAGTAAACACGATAGTATGATTTTAATTTTCATGATTGATTTTTTTTGAATTGGATTTAAGTATAAAATTTTCAGATTATTTTCTTAAACGACAAATGTCACGACAAGTTCTATATTAGAAAAGTACCTAGGGAAATTAGGAAAGAAACCGAACAAAAGCTTTTACTGCGCCGAGCCAAATAAATCACTCGGTTAGGGGGAGTGCAATTACTAACCTATAGTATTCTAATTTATTTTCCAATTTGTTCTGCAAGCCCAACTAGAAGGCCTTCTGTTCCGCGAATGTAGCATAGCCGGTACACGTTCTCATATTGAACAACTTCTCCAACGAGTTCAGCACCGTGCCTGATAAGCCTGGATACCAATTCATCAATATTGTCAACCTCGAACATGATACGCAGATAACCGAGAGAGTTCACGGGAGCAGTTCGATGGTCTGAGATAGTTTTTGGTGTAAGAAAACGTGAAAGTTCCAGCCGACTGTGGCCATCAGGGGTAACCATCATCGCAATCTCTACCGACTGATTTCCAAGTCCTGTTACTCGTCCTGCCCATTCACCTTCCACCATCGTCCGTCCTTCAAGTTTCAATCCGATCTCCGTAAAAAATGCAATGGCGTTGTCGAGAGATTCTACCACAATGCCAACATTGTGCATCTGCAGTAATTTACTCTTTGTCATAATATCTTTTTAAAATTTATACTCACGCAGAGTTCCTGAAATAGTTGACGCTGCGAAGAATCTAACTTTAATTCTTTTTCGATGAGTCGGTTGGGTTGGTTTTTCTTTGAGTTGAGTCGACAGGTACTACAGTTTTTGATCGCTCTTTTTGTTTACTGGGCTCTGTCTGGATGGGTGTATTTTTTGATTCACCTTTACCGCCTTGCAATAATCCAGAAATAGTTGCCCAACCAAAAAACCCCAGTTTGCAAAAATTACTACTATCCATTTAATAAGATTACTATCAACAAATGATGGCTTTTCATTGCTCAAATATTTTTTACTGGTGTATGCTTCACTTACTTTTAAATGGTCTATACTTATTCCAATAGTACCTCCAATCGTATTTTCAAATCCGGGTTTTTTCATAGCGGTTCCTAACCCATCCATAGTTATGATTGCGCATAGTCGACCAATTTCCTCAATGCTTAGTTGTCGTCCAAATGATGGTTTTTTAAATGCCTTTAATAATTGTTCATAAGTATAGGTCTTTTTCTTCGCATGGGTAGATATGGCTGGTTCCGTGTGAATAGTCAAAGAATGAACTTTAGACATAAACTCTAACATCATATGAAGTTTTTCACCGTCAGACATATCCTTAAAAAAGTATTTCAAATAAATGGCGCCTCCTGTTGTTGTTATTTTTTCAAGTCCATTGCCAAGGCAATCGTGCTACCTCTAAATAAAAGGAAACAATAAGTCTCACTAAGCCAGTTCAAAAGTTTCGGCTTGTCCGTCCCAGCTTTCATTGCCATTTGTCACAATTTCTAGAAAGTGAATTTTTCCATCGGTCAAATTGAGCTCATAACTCAGCTCATATTTGAGTCCCTTAATCAACAGCCTCTTCTTAGATGATAATGCAATGTCCTTGACGGCCATTTTAATTGACTGATATTGAAAATTCGTATACAAGCCAACACCTGTATATTCTCTGCCCTTGACTTTTAACTTTGCGAAATGTTCTTGAAAGCCAGGTAACTTGATCGCGTGCTCGTCAACTATCGCTTTCAGTACTTCTCTCTCCAAAATATTTAAGTCGTCCATAATAGTCTTAGCATACATTAGCTACAACATCCCGATACAAGTATTGCTTATGTCCTTTATTAAGCTTAGAGTTAAGCCAGCGGCATTACATAAGCCGTTGAAGGAGTCTTCAATGCTTCGCGCACCCAGCGGCCGCGCTCTTCGGCAATCTTGCGCACTTCCAGTCTCTCTTTATTGCAAGGACCATCGCCATTGATCACGCGCTTAAACTCTTCCCAGTCGGGCTCGGTGTAGTCCCACTTGCCGGTCTCTGTATTTTTCTTCAGCAAAGGATCAGGAATAGTAAAACCAAGCTCCCAGATTTTGGGCACATACATGTCGAGGAACTGGTTGCGCATATCATCGTTGGTGCCCATCTTCACTTTCCAGCGCATGAGCACTTCGGTGTGGGTGGAGATTTTATCGCTCGGTCCGAAGAAGTGCATCATCGGTGGCCACCAGCGGTTGAGCGCTTCCTGAAACATGTCGCGTTGCTTTTGTGTGCCGCTAGCTAAATAAATCACACAATGATGACCGTACTTCAAATGAAAAGATTCTTCAGCACAAATACGATCGAGCGCGCGACAATAGGGTCCGTAGCTTCCTTTCGCGTTGGCTAATTGATTTACAATCGCGCCAGCATCAACAAGCCATGAGATGAAACAGCAATCTGCCCACGTGAAGGTTGGGTAATTAAAAATATTAGAATATTTGGATTTGCCTGTGATCAGGTCATCGATCATTTGCTCGCGTGGCTTTCCAAGTGTTTCGGCAGCACTGTAAAGTAATTGTGCATGCCCTACTTCGTCCTGCACCTTTGCCATCAACGACATTTTGCGTTTGAAGCCAGGAGCACGCGTAATCCATGTTCCCTCTGGCAACGCACCGATGATTTCGCTGTGTGCATGCTGTTCGATCATGCGGATTAGTTGTTTGCGATAAAGCTGTGGCATCCAATCCGTAGGCTCGATCTTTTCTCCGCGCGCGATTCGCGCTTCAAATGCTGCTAATAAGACCGGATCTTCTTGAGCAACACTATCAGTCTTTACGCCTTCAAATGTATTTCCGCCTCCGTACATAATGTTTTGAATTTGCTCTACAAAAATAGCCAACAATTGTTAGAGTTTTTATATTTATAGATTGCCTTTATATTCGAGAATGAGAATTACATTGACCTTAGTTGTTAGCATTTGCCTTTTTGGCTTTAATGTCGAGCCCTGCAGAAAGATTCAAATAGTCCCATTTACAAGCTACTCAGGCCGAGTTGATCCCTTTAAGTTAGCTTCACTTGTTGAAGAGAGATTTAAGAGCTTAGGCTTTGAGGTTTACAATACAACAAGTAATTCTCAAGATGATTGCAAAAGATTTTCCTGTGTGATATGGCATTCAGAGCACTATTGGCAAAACAAGCGTGATACAGTGGCATTGTCAATATATAATTCAGACAATGAACTTGTAGCGAAATATTTTGGTGTAAGCAGACCTATTGAATTGACGTTTAAATCAGGTTACACAAAGGCGACCAAATCTGCCTTGGCTAAAATTGGATCGACCAAAGACTGGTAAGCCTTACTCGTATTTCAAAGTATTCGCAGGGTTACTCATCGCGGCTTTTAAAGTTTGAGCACTTACCGTGAGCAACGCAATTAAAATTGCAGCAATCGCGGCAAGTGCATAAGACAACACATCCATATCAATATGATAAGCGAAAGTATTTAGCCATTTGCCCATAAAGATCCAGGCTATTGGCCATGCGACTAAGTTTGCAATCAAAATGAGAACAACAATCTCTTTGGAAAGCAAGCCAAGAATGTTGGGCACGGATGCTCCAAGCACTTTTCTGATTCCAATTTCTTTGATACGCTGCAGTGTGTTGAAGGTTGCTAACCCGAAAAGACCAAGTGAAGCTATGAAAATGGCAAGACCCGAGAAAATAGTGAAGAGCTGATTTTCTTTTTGCTCTGCATCATATAATCTTTGATAGCGATCGGAAGTGAATTGATATTCAAAAGGACGAACAGGTAAAAATGATTTCCAAACTTTTTGCAAATGATCGAGTCCTTCCTGGAAATTATTGCCAGCAATTTTCACAGTTAAATAATTGTAGTACGATTGTTTTATCGGCAAGAAGATCATCGGAACGATGCGCTGGTGTAATGATTCAAAATGAAAATCATTGACAACGCCAATAATTTTTCCAGTTACACCTCCATATTGAAAATCTTTGCCGATCACTTCTTCATTTGTTTTCCAGCCCAATGCTTTCACGGCTGCTTCATTTACTACATAGGCGAGAGAATCATCGGTCTTAACACTTTTTGAAAAATTCCTGCCGGCTGCCAATCCTGTACTATAGGTATCAAAGAATTCATAGTCGGTGCAAATCATTTTTAGTGTTGCTGTAACGGGAGTCAACTTTCCATCTTCTACCATCGAAGCTCCGCTGCTGTCCAGCAACCTTCCTGTTGGAATTCGCGAGCTACGGCTCACATTTTTAATAGTCGATGATTTGATCGCTTCATTGTAGAACGCATCGAAGTTTGTGCCCAACTCATTGTAGTAAGTGAGCGTGACCAACCGATCTTTATCGAAACCTAAATTGGTATTATTCATAAAGTTCAATTGCTGAGTCGTCACCAACGTGGCGATGATCAATACAATTGAAATGGCAAATTGCGCTATCACTAATGTTTTGCGAATACCGCCTTTACCCTGAACCGATCCTTGTTGTCCTTTCAATACCAATGCAGGTTTGAAAGAAGAAATAACAAAGGCTGGATAAATTCCCGCGAGCAAACCAACGACCAACGCAAATCCGATCAGTCCTAAAGTTAGTGGCCAGTTTTTTACAAATTGAAAGGCAAGATGTTTGCCAGTGAATTGGTTGAGCCAATCCAATGCAATCCATGCAAGGCCAACTGAAATAATCAATCCGAATAGAGAGATCAAAACAGATTCACTCAAATACTGACCAATCAATTGATTTCTGAAAGCTCCCACCGTTTTTCTTAGGCCAACTTCCTTGGCGCGTTTCGTGGCTCGAGCTGTTGAGAGATTAATAAAATTAAAACACGCGATGAGAATGATAAACAATCCGATGACTGCCATCATGTAAACGTTGTTGATATTGCCTCCTGCTTCAATTTCATCATCAAGGTGGGATCGAAGATGAATATCTTGAATATTTTGAAGTGCGAGCTTTGTAGTCTTGGAAGCCACAAAATCGGCAGGCACTCCAAAGTTCGCTTTCGCATAAGGTCCATAATGTTTGTCGAGAAAAGCAGGGAATCGAGCTTCGATTTTTTTAGGATCAGTTCCTGGAGCAAAAACAACATAAGTACCAAAAGAATTATTTCCCCAATTAGTCTCTAATCCTTTTCTTCCATAGATCGTGCTGTCATTGAGCGTGCTAAATGAAATGAGAAAATCTGGATGCCAGAATGTTTGACCGGGAAAATTTTTGAAGACTCCGGTCACTTCCAAATCTAATCTTCGACCTCCCTTTAATTGCTTGCCTATAACCTCTGTGGTTCCAAAATATTTTTTAGCTGCATTTTCTGAAAGCATGACGGTAAGAGGGCGTTCAAGACTTTTTTGAGGATCACCTGAAATCAAATTGATGTCAAGAATCTTAAACAAGTCTGGTTCTGCCATGAACACATTTTCTTCGGTCGCAATTTTTTGACGCTCGCCATTTTCTTCAATAGCCATCACAAGCTGGAATTGTAATGTTCTCGCCATCAACTCAACTTCACCGAAATCATTTTTCACCAATGGAC
>DASYTA010000193.1:0-5673 GCA_036002745.1 Cyclobacteriaceae bacterium
GAGCTTTTTGGATGACTTCATTTTCATAAGCTACATGACTAGCATTGAAGGGTGCAAAGAGAACCCATAGATCATAACCCTTGTCCTGCTTAAGCATTTCTACAAACTGTCTCATGCTATCTTGTTCTGCCACCTTTTTCATCTCTCTCGAGAATGCGATATAATCCGTAACCCCTTTTCGGATTCGCTCAAATTTCACAATGCTTGTATCAAGTTGCTGAACACGAAGCAGGCTGTCTAGCTTGCGAAGATTTGATCCACTCGCAATTATGCCGTTGTTCATGGGGCTAAGGAGCTGATCGTTTTTTGTTAGCGCGTAGCCACGCAGGCCCAAGTCAATTTGCCGGAGTGATACTGAAAAGATCATATCCAATCTTTCCTTTACCTCCTCGGCTTGTGCTCTTAGTTCGGTAGTTTCCTTAATCTTTCTTTTATTGAGCCAGGTAAATACGGCCCCAACGGCGATCAAAAACATAATGGTGATCATGCTCACCACTACCAAATTCTCACGTAATAGATGAATAAACTTTTTCATGCAGTAACTATCTGTACGTTAGGCTACTGCAATATAATGAACATACCTAAAATAAGTATGTTCAAAAAAATGGCTTGTCTTTAATGAAAGCCTAGTTTTCTCTTTTTATTACCACTTTTTCCATCACGTCACCTTGACGAATGGCATCAATCACTTCCAGGCCTTCGTACACTTTTCCAAACACGGTGTGGTTACGATCAAGATGCGATGTGTTTTGACGAGAATGACAAATAAAAAATTGGGAGCCTCCTGTGTTGCGACCGGCATGCGCCATAGATAACACACCACGATCGTGGTATTGGTTCTTACCAGTAAGTTCACAATCAATTTTATATCCTGGTCCGCCATTGCCAATGCCGTTAGGGCAACCACCTTGAATCATAAAGTTGGGGATGACACGATGGAAAGTGAGTCCATCATAGAAGCCTTTTTCAGCAAGTGTAACAAAATTCTTCACGGTGTTAGGAGCGTCTTCTTCAAAGAAACTGATTTTCATTACTCCTTTTTTGGTATGGATTTCAGCAGAGGTCATAAATTGAATTAAAAGTTAAGAGGCAAAATTACAAAAGTCTATTGTTAAATCTTAAGCCGCTTCAGGCACAGCAACAGGTTTTGCATCTCGTTTGATAATCGATTTCACATGTTGATCGATCCAGTACATCATAGCAATGGTAATGATCATTGAGCCAATTACTACATAACCGAGTAAAACATATCCATCTAAATGACCATTAGGTTGTTGAATCACAATCATTCCGGCAATAGCCGATGCAATTCCTCCTGAAATTTGCTGCACGGATGCATTGATGCTCATGAATGCACCGCGATCCTGTGGTGCAGGAATAGCAGAGACCAATGCAGAGGAAGAAATCATGCGAGAGCTCACACCGGTGAACATCACTACGCTTATGGCGATGAGTACCCAAAGAGGCGTAACACCAAGTGGTGTATAAATCGCAACCGTAATAATAGCGACTACGCTACCAACAACAAATACTTTAAACTTACCAACCTTGTCGCTAAGCTTTCCAATAAGTGGGCCGGTAGCAATTGAAAATACTCCGGTAATACCATAAACCAAAGGAAGCTGATCCAATGTTAGTCCAAGATTATTAGTGCTAAAAGCACTTCCAAAAGGCATCAGCATAAATCCGCCTGTTGCCAATAGTGAAGTGCATAGAAAAGCTTTGAGGTAATCCGGCATAGAAAAAGTTTTGATTAAATGCTGAAATGCATTTCGATCAGATTTTAATTTTAAATGTTCATCGATTGGTTTCATGTAAATGAATATTAAGACACCAACCGCGATACCGAAAATCGCGATCATCCAAAAAGGAGCATGCCAATCAAATTGATTTGCTAACACCAAGCCGATAGGCAATCCTAAAACCTGACTTGCTGCAAATGACATTTGAACAAAGCCCATCACACGTCCACGAGTTTCAAACTTGAAGAGGTCAGTGATGATAGCAAAACTTACAGAGCCAATCACTCCTCCGAAAATGCCGGTAACGATTCGGGCTGCCAGCAACAAGGGATAATCAGGAGCAATGGCGCATAAGACCGTTCCAATCAAAAACCCAGAGTAGAAAAACAATAACATCTTCTTGCGGTCGAATTTATCGGCAAAGCCCGCAGCCAAAAGTCCTGAAGCACCAGCACTAAAAGCATAAGCTGAAACTACCCAACCGAATTGTGCCGTAGTGATTTTGAGTTCCGGCAAAAGTATTGCACCTAATGGCGACAATACCATAAAGTCGAGGATGATGCAGAATTGAAGAATCGAAAGGATAGCGATTACAAAGACTTGATAACCGGAAAATATTTTCTCTTTAGGTGGATTAGTGTCGCTCATAGTTTGTGGTTAAGTGGTTTGTGCTCAACGGAATTTCGTCAAAGGAAGTTTCACCTTACTTAGGGAGACAACGTGGATTTAATGTCACATCCTCGGTTTCCAGGGAGTTTCTTCTATTTTTAATTCTTGTGCCATCATCCGGCAGAGCACAAAGAGATAGTCGGAAAGGCGGTTAAGATATTTTATTACCAAAGGATCAATTACGTTTTGTTCGTTTAAAGCAATCACGAGCCGCTCAGTTCTTCGACAAACGGTTCGGGTTACATGACCAATGGAAACAGACTCATGGCCACCAGGCAAGACAAAAAACTTCATCGGAGGAAGTTGGGCATCCATTTTATCGATTTCATTTTCCAGAAAGACAACATCGGTTTCCTGCAAGGCGGGAATTTTTACTTTAGTGTTTCCGGGTTCTGTCGCAAGAATGGATCCAATAGTAAAAAGTCGATCCTGAATTTCGATCAGAACTTCTTTGCGATTTGCGTTTACTGATTGATCACGCAAAAGGCCGAGAAAAGAGTTTAGTTCATCAACCGTTCCATACGTTTCAATACGCAAGTCCGACTTTGGTAGCCGTTGGCCACCAAATAGTGAAGTGGTTCCTTGATCTCCGGTTTTGGTATAAATTTTCATTAGAAATTGTACCAAATTTATATGTTTTACACTGCATTATTTAGCTAACTTCAGACTATGAAATACAGTGTTGCTGTTCTTCTGATTGTCTTCTTATTGATTGGCTGTTCCAAAAAGGAGGATACAATAGTCCCTCCTCAGCTAGTACAATATGGGCTTGGCAATAATCTGACTGAATCAGTGAGCAACAATCGTGATTACGCCTGGTACCTCGATCAAGGAAATACAGGTACTTTTTCAGACGTCAATTGCGGACCATCTTCAGTAACAATGGCCATCAAGTGGTTTAATAAGTCGTTCACCCTAACTCCTCAGGACGCACGCGCAATGTTCCGACCATATGGAGGTTGGTGGTATACCGATGATATTATCAATTACCTTAATTACAACACTGTCACTAACTCCACGATTGCCCTTAAAGAAATTTCTCTTTTAAAAAATGAATTGGACAATGGAAATATTGCGATTCTCGCTCTAGACATGTACTATGTAGATCTTGTGTCCAATCTCTCTTATCACGTAGATAAATTCTATTTATCACAAACAAAAGGATGGGGGCATTTTATTGTGATCAAAGGATACAAGGTAGTAGACAATCAGATTTTTTATGAAGCCTACGATCCCTTCTCGTTTGGAAAAACCTACGCTGATCACACACTAAAAGGAGTAGACCGTTACTATCGTTCCGTTAATTTAGATAATGCTACAAACAATTGGTGGGATTACGCCATCGTCGTTTCACCGGCGGCTCACCAAAGCGGAGGAAGGGTTACTGGCTCAATAAACCAAGGAGTAGATCCAGCCACGATTCAACACAAACCCGGACGTTAAATTAATTAGTGTGATGCTACTGGCACACCCCGGTTTACATTTTCATTTTTACGATCCCACTCAATCAAGCCGTCTTTCAAACGAATAATGCGGTGAGCATAATGCGCGATGTCATCTTCGTGCGTCACCATGATAATAGTGTTTCCTTTATCATGTAACTCTTGAAAGAGATTCATGATATCGTATGAAGTCTTCGAGTCAAGGTTTCCAGTCGGTTCATCCGCCAAAATAATAGAAGGATTGTTTACCAGTGCACGTGCAATCGCCACCCGTTGACGCTGACCACCAGAAAGCTCGTTGGGTTTGTGATGATGGCGATCGGCAAGGCTAACACTATCTAACGCAGCCATCGCCATTTCATCGCGTTCATCTTTTGTATAGCCGGCATATATCAGCGGCAAGGCCACGTTCTCAAGTGCAGATGCTCTGGGGAGCAAATTGAAAGTCTGAAACACGAACCCGATTTCCTTATTGCGAGTAACCGCCAATTCATTCTCTGTCATCTCACTCACTAAATGATTATTCAACTCATAAGTGCCGCTCGTAGGCGAATCCAGGCAGCCTACAATGTTCATAAGAGTAGACTTTCCTGAACCAGATGGGCCCATAAACGCTACATATTCTCCTTTATCTATTGAAATTGATATATCCTGAAGGGCATTAACAATGTTATTACCCATTTTATAAACCTTGGCGATGTTGCGTGTCTCAATAATCTTTGGCATAGGGGCGATTTAAGGATGCAAGTTATTCATTACTGATACTGATAACTCGACATTTTGTTTCATTTTTTATTGATTTTGGCCAAATATCTGACCCTCCTAATGACGAATCCGACTTGCCAATGTTACAATTTCAATAGCTTCGACACCTTTAAAATCCCCATCACGCTGAGACTATCAGTGATCTTTCCGGTCATGACCATGTCCAATGCTTCGCTAAAGGGCAACTTCCATACTTTCATATCGGCTTCTGTTGCCTCCCTTTCATGATCACCTTCACTCAAACCTTGAGCAAGAAAAACATAGCCCACTTCATCAGATACTGAATTGGATAAATGAGCTTTTAAGATTTCTTTCCAGCGTTCTGCTTTTAAACCTGTTTCTTCTAGCAACTCCCGCTTAGCCGATTCTAAAATCGTTTGGGTGGCTGGTCCACCACCCTCGGGAATTTCCCAACTCCACTCATTCAATACATAGCGGTGCTGGCCTACCAGCCACGTATTATTTTTATCATCCAAAGGAATAATGCCAATGGCCGTATTTTTAAAATGGACTTTTCCGTAAATCCCTTTTCCGCCGGCGGGATTTATAACTTGATGTTCTTCCAGCTTAATCCAGGGATTTTCATAGATATCTTCCTGGGTTAGTGTGGTCCAGGGGCTATGAGTGTTAGATTCCAGATGTTCCATCGTGGACTCTGGATTCCGGATTCTGGATTCTGGCAAATAAACAGAATCTGGTTCGTTGATATCTCTTTGATTAGGTTTGCTGTGCAGCTGTTGTATAGCTTTTAAAAAGTTGTTTAGCTTCTTGCTAAGAAGTTCTGCCTTTGCCCTTATGTTTTTAAAAATAATCTCATCTTTAAGAGAATGTGTTTCAAAAAGCAATTCCAAGTGATCGATTGTCTCGTCATTGGATGATAAGGAGTAGATAATAAACTTAATAAAGTCCTGTTTATAAATTCTCCTACCATAACCCTCAACAATATTTGAACAAACTGATTTACTAGATCTTCTTATTTGTTGCCCTTCTTCAAATTGCTCGAATTTTGGCAAGGTCAATGTCATTTCGTGAATTTCAACACTCAATTCTCTTGC
>DASYTA010000194.1:0-2618 GCA_036002745.1 Cyclobacteriaceae bacterium
CCTCGCTCCCTTTCTCACCGCACTGGATTCAACCATGCGTTGGCTCACAGCTGGAATTATGGAGTTAAGAGAAACCTTCTTTACGGTTGTAGTCTTACTGACTGAAAGATTGGCCACCTCGTCCTTAAACTCACTTTTCACTTTTACTAAAACGCGACCCTTAGAATATTTAGCATTGGGTGGCATTTTGAAGAAACTCTGATTTTTGTTCTGAGCGCCAACTTTTACCAAAGCCATGGTAAATAAAATTGCAACAACAACTCTTCTCATAAATGTTCTCTTTAAAAAAAGTATAACGAAAATATTCAATTTAGACGGGGAGAGCAAACTTGTAACCCCGATTACTCAAATCAGTAGACTAATTCGTTTTCGCCACCTCTTCAACCCGATTCCACACCCTCCAAATGTTCTTATAGCAGATCTTTTCAATGTCCTCCTCAGTATAACCACGTTTTAACAAATGGTAAATCAAGTTTGGATACATGGATACATCTTCAAGCCCTTTCGGTAACATTCCATCCACACCATCAAAATCAGAGCCGAAGGCAACATGATCAATACCTATTAATTTTACAATATGATCTATGTGATCAACTACTCTCTCGATGTCAACCTCCGGTACAGGATGTTCCTTTTTATATTCTGTACTTATTCTCTTCGCAATTGTATCTGTTTGCTTTAGTTTTTTTTCTTTAAGGAGCTTATCAATTTGAGCTTTTGATTTAACCTGATGGTTAGCAACCGCTGAATCGATAAACGCTGTATAAAAATTAACAGCTATCACCCCGTCATTTTCTCCTAACTTTTTAATCATATCATCGGTCATGTCTCTTCTTACCGATGGAGCAAAATACCGACATGATGAGTGAGAGGCAATACAAGGAGCTTTAGTCAATTTCATCACTTGATAAAATGTGCTGTCATCAACGTGTGAGATATCAATCATTATTCCAACGCGATTCATCTCCGCCACTACTTCTTTACCAAACGGACTTAAACCACCCCATTTAGTTGTATCTCCTGATGAATCACAGATCTGGTTGTTCTTGCTATGTGTAAGTGTTATGTATCGAACACCTCGGTCGTAAAAGTATTTTACGTTTTTCAAATCATTTCCAATTGGAGCTCCGTTCTCCATTCCTTTGGGAAGCGAAATTTTTCCGGACTTGAAATTTGCTTCTACATCTACAGGCGTCTTTGCCAGTGCAAACTTATCAGGAAGTTTTCCGGCAATTAAATCCACCCACCTTATTAAGGAATCTGCATATGATTTTCCGCTGTCTGAATTCTTTTGATAGGATGATGGAATGTAAATGGACATAAAAGGAGCACTAAGGCCGCCTTTCTTTGCTCGTTCAAAATCAAAGTCTCCTTTTTTTGTTGAAACAACTGTGTTAATGCTATCAGCAGTAAATTTTATTCCTTTCAATCGCTCCGGTAAATCAACGTGGCCATCTGCGATTATGAATTTATGCGCCAGCTCGTTCGCCAAAACCTGAAGCTGTTCATCAGTCGGCTGTTCAGGAGATTTTTTATCACTACATCTCATCAACATCAAAGCAAACGCAATAAAAAAAATAGTATAATTCTTCATTTTCCTTTTTTGTGAAGTTAATAGATAAAGGCTGACTCTTAAATTGGTTTTTTGAATAAACTATCTAGTGAAAAAACTAAAGATCATTTACTCTAGTTGATTTACCACCGATTCAATGCTTGATTTAAATGGTTAGGCTGTGAGTGCTTTTACGAATTTCATTAAGTCATTCTCTGAATTGTAAACATTTGGTGACACACGAATCGAATCACCACGGAATGAGACTGAAATTTTATTTTTTTTCAAATTGCGTTTTATTTTTTCAAAGTCAGCACCTTTTGGCAATCTCACCCCAAATAGGTGATGACCTCTAAAATTTTCGTCTTCAACCCAAAATCCTTCCTGACGAAGTTTAGCGACTGGCTCTTTAGAAATTTTAGCGCAATAAGTCTGAATATTTTCTGGTTTCCATCGGTTGATCTGCTTCAATGCAGCTGTCATCATTGGTGCTAAAATAAAATTGCTTCGTTCTCCAACCTCATAACGCAATGATCCAGGCTGATATTCATTTTGGTAAATGACAAGGCCTGAAAAGTCTTCGCTCAATTTTCGATTGATCCAGTTTTCTTCAATTGGTTTTCCGTTGTCAAAGTATTCACCATAATAAGCTAAGCCAATGGCGTAAGGGCCGAGCAACCATTTGTACCCAGCACAAACTAAAGCATCTGGTTGGATTTTAGTAATATCAAACGGTAAGGCTCCAACGCTTTGCGTTCCATCAATAACCAAGAGTGCTCCTACATCTTTTGTTCTCTTTCTGATTTCTGTCAAATTAAATTTTGTTCCATCAGCCCAATGGACATTGCCAAGTGCAACTAATCTTGTATTACGATCGATTGCATCCAGAATTCTTTCGTTCCAAATTTTTCCGCGAGCGTCTAAACTCTCTGGGGGTTTAACAGCTTTAAGTTGTGCCCTGTTTTCATCACACAAGCTCATCCAAGGATAAACGTTACTAGGAAATTGTTCGGCAGCCACAATGACATTATGGCTACTATCAATTTTTATGTTCTTTGCTACATTA
>DASYTA010000195.1:0-4522 GCA_036002745.1 Cyclobacteriaceae bacterium
TTCTTGTCGCAAGAAAATCGTGAGGACTTCAATCTCGGTTTTGCGGACGATTGGAACACCAACATTATCACCTACATCAAGCTAACACCATCGGCGTCACCTAAGAAAGCTTCTGTGGTGTTGAATAACATTGTGAAAATAAACCAGCCTCAAACGGCCAGCAGCCGAACAATAGAACTTGATCCACTTGAGGATTATTATCGGCTAACCAATCGCGGAGCTGTGAATAAGATGATCAATTCACTTTTGGTAATCATGGTATTTATCCTCGTGTTAGCCATTGTGAATTTTGTTAACATCACAACAGCTGCTTCTTTGTCACGGATGAAAGAAATAGGAATGCGCAAAGCAATTGGTTGCATCAAACGGCAGGTGGTTGCCCAATTTCTATTGGAAGCGGTAATCGTGGCTTTCCTTTCAGGGATCCTCGCCTTATGTTCTTATCAACTACTTCACGGTTACATTGGTGAAGTTCTAAATGAACCACTTCCTGGATTAAACAATTTACCAATCGTATTCTGGTTATTTGTCGTGTTGGGTTTATTCCTTGTTGGATTAATGGCGGGCTTGTATCCAGCCATCTGGTTGTCTTCAACGAAGACACTCGATTCACTAAAAGGTAAACTCAGATCCATGAATGGAACGATTGGAATTTCCCGAGGACTAATTGCCATTCAATTCTCCGTTGCTGTTTTTGTTTTTGTAGCCAACTTAATCATATCGCAACAAGTTTCTTATTTCAGTGGAATTGATCTGGGCTACGATAAATCAAACGTGCTTATTGTATCCTCGTTACCTCGCCTCTGGAACGCGGAAGGTTTCAATAAAATGGAAACTGCAAAAACGGAATTTGAGAGTTGTAACGCAGTAAAATCAGTATCGCTTTCATGGGGAGCTCCAAACTATAATTTCGATCCCTTCAGTGCAAAGATTTATAGGGAGGGTCACGGTGTTTTAGCAACACTCTCGGCAACTGATCATAACTATGCCGATGTTTATGGGTTGAATGTTATCGACGGAAAATTTTTCTTTGATAATGATGATAATTATGTTCCCAATCGTTTAGTTATTAATGAATCGATGCAGCAAGCACTTTCCCTCCATGTTGGGGATAAAGTAAGGATGCAGTTTTCCGAGAATGAATTCACTATCGCAGGCATTGTGAAAGACTTTCACTTCGAAAGCCTTCACGCTAAAGTAAAGCCCGTTGCATTTACGCACACTCACGATTTTCAAGCGTACCGATACTTTTCTTTTAAACTGCACCCTGGAGGACTCGTTTCTTCTATCCGTGAGATCGAGGATAAATGGCACAAGGTCTTTCCGAACGATCCATTTGATTATGCTTTCACGGATGAACGTTTTCCTATTATTTATAAAACGGAATTTCAATTGCGAAAGGCTTCAATGATTGGTGGAGTTGTCATTTTGTGCATTGTGTTCACGGGTGTATTAGGATTAGTTTCTCTACAAGTCACGAAGCGATCAAAAGAAATAGGTATTCGAAAAGTATTGGGCGCTCCTACTCACGCCATTATCAATTTGATTTCACATGAATATGTTGTTCTTATGATCTTGGCTTTTATGGTGAGTGTACCACTGAGTTACTTTTTCTGTCAGCGCTGGTTGAGCGATTTTGCTTATCATATTGAATTAACGTGGTGGATGTTTGCCTTACCTGTTGTATCACTTTTCCTAACCACCGTCTTGATCGTAATAGGTCAATCGACTAAAGCGGCTTCCTCCAATCCCGTTGATATGATACGGTATGAGTAGCCACTATTTCAAGGTGAGTCGAGAATTATTTGAACTTTAAATTGGCTCACCTTGATCAGTACGGGAATTTCCCCGTTGTATGGCGCAATCGCGCTTTGTAATTTGCCTTTTCTATTTTATTGAAATGGTAGCTAAAACTTTTGGCAGCGCAGTGCACGGTGTGGATGCGAGAACAATCACGGTGGAGGTGAATGTCACGCAGGGCAAACATTTTCACATGAGCGGCTTGCCCGACACCGCAGTGAAAGAAAGCGAGCATCGTGTGGAGTCATCACTGAAAAGTTTGGGCTACTTCATGCCACGAAACAAAGTGGTTGTCAACCTCGCGCCTGCCGACATACGCAAGGAAGGTTCTGCGTATGATTTGCCGATTGCATTGTGCATTCTTTCTGCATCAACACAAATCAATACAGAATTACTGGAAAAATATGTAATCATGGGCGAACTCTCACTTGATGGTGAACTGCGGCCTATCAAAGGTGTGTTGCCTATTGCCATTCAGTCTCGCAAAGAGGAATTCAAAGGTTTTATTTTGCCGAAAGCAAATGCGCGCGAAGCGGCTATCGTCAACAATCTTGAAATCATTGGCGTTGAAACCTTAGCGGAGGCGATTGACTTTGTTGAAGGCAAGAAAAAGATAAAGCCGCTGATAATTGATACGCGCGAAGTTTTTCAAAGCAAACTCAACAGCTACGAAAGTGATTTTAAAGATGTACAAGGCCAGGAGAATATTAAACGTGCACTAGAGATTGCTGCAGCCGGCGGCCACAATGCAATTTTGATTGGTCCACCGGGAGCGGGCAAGACAATGCTCGCCAAACGATTGCCAACTATTCTTCCGCCACTTACATTGAATGAAGCGCTAGAGACCACCAAGATTCATTCCGTTGCTGGAAAAGTTGGAGCGGATGGAACATTAATTACGACAAGACCTTTTCGTTCACCTCATCACACCATAAGTGATGTTGCCTTAGTTGGTGGAGGAGGCAATCCACAGCCAGGAGAAATTTCTTTGTCACACAACGGAGTTTTGTTTTTGGATGAACTTCCGGAATTCAAGCGCACCGTGCTTGAAGTAATGCGCCAGCCGATGGAAGAAAGACGTGTAACTATTTCACGGGCGAAGGTTTCCATTGATTATCCGGCTAACTTCATGTTGGTGGCCAGCATGAATCCATGCCCCTGTGGTTACTACAATCATCCTGAAAAAGAATGCGTATGTGCTCCCGGTGTGGTGCAGCGTTATTTAAGTAAAGTGAGCGGCCCGCTGCTCGACCGTATCGACTTGCATGTGGAGGTAGTGCCTGTAAGTTTTGATGAGATGACAGCCACACGAAAATCAGAGACGAGCACAACGATACGCGAACGTGTAGTGCGAGCCCGTGAGATTCAATCCGAGCGATTTAAAAATCAAAAAGAAATTTATTGCAACGCCATGATGCCCAGTAACACGGTGAAAGACGTTTGCGTGATCAACGACGCTGGGCGAGCTCTTTTGAAAACCGCGATGGAGCGTCTCGGTCTCTCCGCCCGTGCTTACGACCGCATCCTGAAAGTCTCACGCACCATTGCCGACCTTGCTGCTTCTAATGAAATTAAAATCGAACATTTGGCTGAAGCAATTCAGTATAGAAGTTTGGATAGAGAAGGTTGGGCTGGTTAAATTGAATCCGCTATGAAGAAACCTTTACTTCCCTTATGTATCATTTTGTCCGCTTTTTCCCTTCGCGCGCAGGTGGATATGATGAAGTATTTTAATCCACAATCCTATTTTGAGTCGTTGACAAGCAATTATCAAAAGCTTGAATTTAAGTGGACTCTTCCAGGTAATCTACAAGTAGAAATGAACGAAGGGATTAACGCGCTTGATGAAGGTAATTATGAAATGGCAACTGATCACTTTACCAACGTTCTTAAAGAAGACTCTTTGTTTGGACCAGCTAGATATTACCGCGGGGTGAGTTATAAATTGACGCGTAAATTCCGGAAAGCTGAAGCTGACTTTAAATTAGTTCAAAAGATATTGCCTGAATCTCCACAGGTTCTTTTAGAGCTAGGAGACCTTTACCTAGTTGGCAGAGATAGTAATCGCGCTTCTAAATTTTATCAAAAGGCAAATAAAATGGATCCTGAATCCATTGAAGGTCAGTTCAGAATGGGTATCCTCTCCTTGTATCAAGACGAAAAAAGGAAAGCGATAAAATACTTTGAAGCCTGCAATAGTCTAAAACCCGATTATCCTGATGCTTATCTTGCTCTGGGTGCAATAAAACTTATTGATCCTAATAATAAGACTAAGGAGGAGGCCTTCGACTATTTTACAAAAGCAATTCGTGCGGACAGTTTATTCACGATGGCTTACTTCTGGAGGGGATTGGCTTATATGAACTCTAAAAACCTTGTCAAAGCGGAACAAGATTGGACTCATGCCATTAAACTCAATCCGAGTAATCTTTTGCTATTTCAAATTCGTGCATACTTGTACATGGATTTGAAAAAATTCGACGAGGCATTTTCAGATTTTAAAAAGGTAATGAATTCACAATCGGTCGATGAAGATGAAGCACAATTTAACGCCACACCGCTTGATATGAAAATTGGGGTCCAGAATTACATAACCTACCTGACTCGTCACGGGTATGGATTAAAGGATGAAACATTCAGTACGTTAAAAAAAGGTTTTTGTCTTTTGCTCGTTGACAAATATCAGGAATCAATTAACGCAGCAAATGAATCAATCAAATTC
>DASYTA010000196.1:0-10903 GCA_036002745.1 Cyclobacteriaceae bacterium
CCATTTCCCAAGGCCCTATGCTGGAGAGCTAGGGCCTTATCAATCGTTTCAAGGATGCCTTCAATATCTTTTGTTTGATAAAAAACACCGGTGAAGGGACAACTACTTATTTTTTTATTCTCCAGCTCAATGCGTACACAATATTCTTTCTCGAGTGTTTTAACAATCTGTTCTAACGAAATATTTTTAAACACAAGGTGTCCGTTTCGCGAATGACTTCGCAGGTGTAGGAGAAAAATGAAAACAAGCAGAAGGGTGACGATGAGTAAAAGCATAATCGCCCAAAATCTTTTGTTTTGCTTTTTGAGCTTTTTTAATTGCATCAAGCCTCTAATTTTGCTTAACCCCTCATCTAATTGAGTTTTTGGCAGAGACGGGTCAGGATGAGTTAAAGCCTCCCAAAGGAGCTGAAGATTACTGTACTCTATCTTGTTTTCCTGGCTTTGGGCCATCCATTCCTCCAGCTCTTTTTTTTCGGATTCATCAGCCTGAGCGGAAAGGACCTTATAAATAAGAGATGTTTTATTCATAAAATTTTTACCTCCTTGAGCTACTCTTAAAAATGGATCAGCATCCTATGTTAAAAAAGAACTTTTTTTTTGATAACCAGGTAACTTTCTAATTTTTGTTAGACCAATACTTTTTGAGCCTTTTATTAGCACTGGTAATACTACGTTCCACTGCTTTCTTAGAAACTTTAAGCCTATCGGCAATTTGTCCCGTTGTCATTTCTTCGTCCAGCTTCAATAAAAGACATTCCCTTTCCCGTCTTGGAAAGGTGATGATGAACTGCCTGATCTCCTGGTTGATTTCGATCCGAATGATTTTGTCTTCAATTGATGGATCATTTGAATGGAAGGTGTAACCGTTAGTGAATTCAATTTTCCTTTCGTTGAGCTGCAACGTGCGCTTGTAACGGGAAATTGCTTTGTTCTTGACTACTCTCACCAAGTAATACTCAATAGATCGTTCATGAAACTGTCCCAATTGCTTGTGATTTTCCCATACGTGCACAAAAGTTTCTTGCACAATATCTTCAGAAGTTTTCTGATCGTGAGTCAATTTCCTGGCAATGCCAATTAAGCTTTGATAGTACTGATCATAGAGAAACGCTATTGCCTTTGCTGGAAACGCAAGTAATAATTTTCTGAACTGCTCATTTTCAATAAAGCCTGACATTCAAAGAGGCCATACAATTAAGTGATCATACCTACTTGAATATAATTAAAATAATATCAGACTGAGTGGGTCAAAAATCACTGTTGCAGATTTATCATAGGTGAAACGCATGCAGTATCGTGAGCATGAGCTGTGACACTTAATAACTTGTCTCAATACTCATATAACTTTATAGCGAGGCAATATCTTCGTTTCTACTTCTCTAACCAAGTCCTTGCTGCAAAAATAAAGACGGGAAAAATACGGGTAGGGTACACGGGAAAAACCCCGTTATTATTTTTTATATATGGGCATGCTTATCTCATAACATTATCGTATTCAAAAACTAAAAGCTTAACTAGATGGATGCCAGACGACCATTTTTAAGCTTGAAATAGTAGAGTCAAGTTTTTACATAAAGTAATATTCGCAAGAAAAGAAGAGCTTGAAAAAAGCGAAAGAGGGAACAAGGCTCATGGAGAGAATAAAGCAGATTGTTGGTTGATATCCAGCGTGAAAAAATAACCTGATTACCGTAAGATCGATGAGCGCAAAAAGCAATTCTTATTTCTCAATGTATTTGATGAAAGTACTAGTGTCATTGTCAGTTTGCTTGACACCTTGAAGTAGTTTTTAAAACGCGAACGATGAGATTTCATTTCAAATAGCAGTTGCTTTAAAGTATAAGGTTTTGCTTACGACTGAAAAGTACTTCCCACGCAATAGGAAATCAGAGACAATTTAAAGCGATAAAACCTGACGCATTATTAGCTTGTCCACTTGGTACAGATTTTAACTGCCTCAACTAATTAAAGCATCGTCGAGAATTTCCTCAAATATTTAACAATACTAAGCTCATTTGAATGCCCACGTAGTACGTTCTTGGATGACGCAACCAGGCAAAAACGAACTATTTGCGTTTCATTCCACCACGTTTGTTATACCTGTAGGTTGAACTACGTTTCTTATTTCCAAGCAACCCATTACCGCGCCTTCCGCTTGATCCAATGGGTAGATAATATTCTACCTTGACATTCAGTAAAAAATAACTATCAGTAGAGCCCGGATTGCCTCTCTTAGAACCCGTAGTATAGCTGTTAACTTCTCCCGGAGGTATAGTAGTCAATGTATTATAGGCTGGATTATTTGGGTTGGCGAAATATCGAGCTACTGGATCAGAAATAGAATTGGGATCGATATATTTAGTGCTAACATCATCAAGGTAGTCAGTAAAAGTTTTTCTATAACCCCCTTCAAAAACAATATTAGTATTTGGGCCAATTTTCAAACGTGCGCCTAAGCCAAATGGAATTACTGGTACGACGCGACTATAACTAACACCCTCGGTTTGAAGTGGTTCTAAAGAATAGGAAGTGCCATTTAATTTCGCCGTGGGATTGAAATATAGAAGACCTATTCCAGCGAAACCATAAAGATTAAATGTCGGTCTTCTATAATATCGATTGCCATTAGCAAATAAGTTGATCGCGCCTGTACCACTTATTTCAAAACAATTGCTCAAAAAGGAAAGGCCCCTTGCTTTTCTACCCTGATCAGTCGCCTCGGCATCCGATCCTTTCATTTGAAACCAATTCAACTCCGTTCGAACACTGATTCTTGGGCTGACATATATCTGTAACCCAACATTAAGGTTCGGTTGCAATTTTAGAAGTTCACCTGGATTTGATAATTCTCCATAGTAGGTCGAAGAACCGGTACCAGCGGTCAACATCAACGAACGCTGATGTCTAACGGCAAAGAAACTTTGAGCCAGAGATACTTCTGGCAAAATTAAAGGCAAAACCAAAAACAAATGTAAAACGCCCCTCATCAAGTCAAATTTAACATCTAATTTATGCAAATAATGGCAATAAGGAAACCCCCAAATTAAGCTAGTACTTCTTTTATTCTTTGTGCCGCATCTTTCAAAAGTATGGCTGAAAATACTTTTAGGCCAGACTCTTGAATGATTTTAGCCCCTTCTTCAGCATTAGTGCCTTGTAACCTTACAATAATGGGAACAGGAATATTACCCACTTTCTTATAAGCCTCAACCACGCCATTAGCTACACGGTCACAACGTACAATACCGCCAAAGATGTTGATTAAGATAGCCTTAACATTAAGGTCCTTAAGTATAATTCTAAATCCCGCCTCAACTGTTTCTGCATTAGCACCACCTCCTACGTCAAGAAAATTGGCTGGTTCACCACCTGAAAGCTTAATAATGTCCATAGTTGCCATAGCCAGGCCAGCGCCATTCACCATACAACCAACATTACCATCCAACTTCACATAATTTAATCCGGATTTTCCAGCTTCTACTTCCAAAGGATCTTCTTCAGAGATATCGCGGAGTTCTTCTAAATCTTTGTGTCGATAGAGTGCATTGTCATCTAAATTTACCTTTCCATCAACGGCGAGAATTTTATTGTCAGAAGTTTTAAGTACTGGATTGATTTCAAACATGGATGCATCCAAGCCCATATAAGCAGCATAAAGCGAGTTGACAAACTTAACCATCTCTTTGAAGGCATTTCCTTCCAGCCCTAAAGCAAAGGCAATTTTCCTAGCTTGAAAAGCTTGAAGACCTATAGAAGGTTCAATCCATTCTTTTACAATTTTATCTGGGTGCGTAGCCGCAACTTCTTCAATGTTCATCCCGCCCTCGGTGCTTGCCATGATCACCGGCTTGCTTTTCGATCGGTCGAGCAAAATGCTCATGTAATATTCTTTTGGTTCGCTTTCCCCTGGATAGTAAACATCTTCTGCGATGAGAACTTTATTCACCTTCTTTCCGGCAGCCCCTGTTTGCAAAGTAACCAACGTGCCACCCAAAATAGCTTTAGATTTCTCAAATACTTCATCCACACTTTTTGCCAGAACCACACCACGCGAGCCAGTTTCCTTTACGGTTCCTTTTCCTCGACCACCTGCGTGGATTTGAGATTTAACCACAAACCACTTAGATCCTGTATCGGTCTGAATACTTTTGGCTGCAGCCACTGCTTTATCAGGTGTGTCGGCAACGATACCGCGTTGAACAGCTACTCCATATTTTTTCAAAAGGTCTTTGGCTTGGTACTCGTGAATGTTCATGTGAATTTAATTTTGGAAGCAAGCTACTTTTTTTAAACCTTTATTTCAAATTGTAAGCATTATTGAACCTTTAAAACTTGGATTATGCTCAAAGCCTCAGGCTTAAAAAAATCGTATCGATCACTCCCAGTTTTAAAAGGTGTTCATTTGGAGGTTGAAAGGGGAAGCATTGTGGCAATTGTAGGCGCCTCTGGAGCTGGTAAAAGCACTTTACTTCATATTCTCGGGTCTCTGGACTCACCTGACGAAGGAGAGGTAAAAATAAATGATAGAAACCTCTTCGCTCAACCTGCAAAAGCATTAGCGGAATTTAGGAACAAGCATCTTGGTTTTGTTTTTCAATTTCATAACCTCCTGCCTGAATTTACTGCTGTAGAAAATGTGATGATCCCTGGTTTAATAGGTAAGGGAGATTCAAAAGCCTTGAAAATGAGAGCAATGGAATTGTTATCTAAATTGAATTTAGAAGGCCGTGCTGATCATAAACCTTCTGAACTTTCGGGAGGGGAGCAGCAGCGTGTGGCCGTAGCTCGTGCATTGATTAATTCGCCTCTACTTATTTTTGCTGATGAACCAAGTGGAAATCTCGATTCGAAAAATGCGGCCGAGCTTCACCAATTATTTTTTCAACTGAGAAAAGAATTTAATCAGACTTTTGTGATCGTTACTCACAATCAGGAGTTTGCCTCCATGGCTGATAAAAAGCTGGAGATAGTAGATGGAGTAATTGCCTCCTGATCTCAGAAAGGTCTAATGTGTTAGAACCTGATGTTCGATTTCCTCAACTTCAACAAATCCTTTTTCTGAAATAGAAGTGAGCCGCACCTTCTTTAATTCATTGATAAGTAATGGATCATATTTAGCTGACACACGAACATAGTTCTCTGTAAATCCGTGCATTTGTCCATCTTCAATATCATTTTCGAAGAGCACAGTGAAGTCTTTGTTAAGATTCGACTCGTAAAAAACTCTTCTCTTCTTGTCGGAGAGAATATGCAACATTTTGGAGCGTTCGTTTCTTTCCTTATTTGAAACTGCATTGGGCATAGTGGCAGCCAGCGTATTATCTCTTTCTGAATAGGTGAAAACGTGGAGATAAGAGATATTCAACTCATTCAGAAATTTATATGTCTCTAAAAAATCTTCATGTGTTTCGCCAGGAAAACCTACAATTATATCAACACCAATGCAGGCATGAGGCATTTCTGATTTAATCTTCTCAACTCGCGCTACATATAATTCACGCAAGTAGCGTCTACGCATTAGCCTTAAGATTTTATTCGAGCCCGACTGAAGAGGAATATGAAAATGCGGAACAAATTTCTTAGACTGAGCAACGAACTCAATAATGTCATCATGGAGAAGATTTGGCTCGATAGATGAAATTCTGAATCGTTCGATTCCATCAACTTCATCTAAAGCTTTTACTAAATCCAAGAAGCGTTCTTTACGTTCGCCATTTTGTAAACCAAAATCACCGGTGTTTACTCCAGTGAGAACAATTTCTTTTACTTCTGTGAGGCCGATCTCTTCTGCATTCTTCACAACATTTTGAATGCTATCACTTCTACTGCTTCCTCGCGCAAGAGGAATCGTACAGAAGGCACATGAGTAATCACAACCATCTTGTACTTTCAAAAATGTTCTTGTGCGATCAAAAAGCGAATAGGATGTATTGAAGCTTTTAACTTCATTTATCTCTGAACTGAAAACTTTTGGTTGTTCAGGTCGAACAAAACCATCTAGTAATTCTATCAGTCTGAATTTTTCGGAAGCACCTAGTACTGCATCTACACCAGGGATTTCAGAAATCTCCTTTGGTTTTAGTTGTGCATAGCAACCGATGATGGCCACATAACCGTTGGGGGAGATGGCCCGCGCTTCGCGTACAACCTTGCTGCATTTTTTGTCTGCATTTTCAGTAACAGAACAAGTGTTGATAATGAAGATATCAGGAGTTTCATTGAATTCAACTTTGCGATAGCCTTTTTCTTCAAATTTTCGAGCTATAGTAGAGGTCTCAGAATAATTGAGTTTGCATCCTAACGTATAAAAAGCAACTTTTTTCATGACGAAGGTGCAAAGGTAAAAAAAACGGGGTTATCAATCACTTAATTGATAACCCCGAATCGAACTCAAAAAACTATTTAGTATTAATGTAATTTAAGAATTCGCGTTTGGTATTTTCATCTTTGAATTTCCCTGAAAAATATGCCGTGCCTGTCTTGCTGTTCGTATCACCCACACCTCGTGATGCAACACACATATGATTGGCATCAACCACTACACCAACATCGGCGGTGTTTAAAACACGTTCTAGTTCTTTTCCGATTTGAACGGTAAGACGTTCCTGTACTTGTGGTCGTTTAGCAAAAAATTGTACAAACCGATTGATTTTACTTAGTCCAATTACTTTTCCCGAGGAAAAATAAGCCACATGAACTTTTCCGTAGATAGGAACAAAGTGATGTTCGCAGTGCGAATAGAATGTGATGTCTTTTTCCACGAGCATTTGATCGTACTCGTACTTGTTTTCAAATAATCTTGTATGAGGACGATTAACTGGATTCAATCCGCTGAAAGCTTCCTTTACAAACATCTTGGCAACCCTCTTGGGAGTTCCATTCAGACTGTCATCGGTCAAATCAAGACCAAGTGTTGTCATGATCTCACGAAAGTGACCTTCAATCTTTTCAATTTTCTCTTCATCGGACAGAACGAAAGCGTCATCACGAAGGGGTGTGTCATACGAGGTGATCGGATGATCTTCATCATCGATATCCATCGGCTTAATAGGCCGGATATTCAACGCTATTTCTTTCTGTCTCATATAATTTGATTTTCAGTTCGTATTTGTTGTCGATATGTTGTCTCAAGATCCTCCAGATCACAATCGCAATATTCTCTGCCGTGGGATTTAGATTCTTAAAGTAAACCGTATCTAAATTAAGGTTTTTATGGTCGAAATGTTTTAAAATATTTTCTTTAATCAGGTCGCTTAATAATTTCATATCGAAAACATATCCGGTTTCAGGATCAGGCTCGCCCACAACGCTTACAATCAATTCATAGTTATGACCATGAAAATGAGGATTGTTACACTTTCCAAATACTGTATCATTCTTCTCATTGCTCCATGATGGATTATATAATCGATGAGCCGCATTAAAATGTTCCTTTCTGGATACCGAAACTTTCATTAATTTCTATTTAACATGAAAGTATTAAAAAAGTTCGATGAGATTTAAATTCTTTTTTCTGCCGACATAGTAAACGTTGAATGTTTTTTTACAAATTGGCGTTTAGGGTCTTTTGATTATGGGAAATATTACCATTGTTATTTTATTGTTAGCCATCATTACCGCGTTGGCGGAAGTAGCTGACCGTGTCAGAATTCCGTATCCAATATTATTAGTATTGGTAGGCATAGGGGTAAGCTTGGTTCCTGGACTTCCGGTGATCTCGCTTGAACCTGACGTTGTCTTTCTCTTATTTCTTCCTCCTGTACTTTATTCGGCAGCATGGTCCACTTCGTGGCCTGATTTTAAGGCGGCAAGCCGCCCCATAAGTCTACTTGCTATTGGGTGCGTGTTGTTTACGACAACGTTGGTGGCAGTTGTTGCTCATTATTTTATTCCTGGATTTGGGTGGCCTGAGTCATTTGTTTTAGGTGCAATTATTTCTCCCCCTGATGCTGTGGCTGCAAGTGCTGCGACAAAAGGATTGGGAATTCCCAGAAGAGTGACAACAATCCTTGAGGGAGAAAGTTTAGTGAATGACGCAACTGGTTTGATCGCTTATAAATATGGAATTGCAGCTGCTGCTTCGGGCACGTTTATTTTTTGGCTTGCCAGTATTAATTTTTTTTACGTTGCGATCGTAGGGATTTTGCTGGGGTTGGTATTAGGCCAAATATTTAAATGGATTCATAAAATCACACCTGACAATCCGATCAATGATACTGCTCTTACTTTTATAGCTCCTTACACAGCTTATCTTTTAGCCGAACAAATTCATGTATCGGGTGTATTGTCGGTAGTTACCTGTGGTTTATTCTTGAGTTGGAATTCCTCTGAAATATTTAAACATCAATCTCGATTGAATGCCTGGTCAGTGTGGGAAACTGTAATCTTTATTTTGAATGGATTGATCTTCATTTTGATTGGCCTGCAACTGCCTGTGATTCTAAAACACATTCAGAATCACTCGTTTCTTACCCTTTTGTTTTACGCATCGATAATCAGCATAGCTACAATTGTGCTTCGACTCATTTGGGTTTATCCTGCAACCTATCTACCACGTTGGTTAAGTAAAAATATTCGTCAGCGCGAGCGGCGCCCGCCTATAAAAATGGTAACTATCGTAGCATGGAGCGGCATGCGCGGTGTGGTATCTTTAGCAGCTGCTCTCGCGTTGCCATTGTCTTTTGGCAATAATCGCGACATGATTATTTTTCTCACCTTCTCAGTCATTTTTGCAACACTTGTAATTCAGGGAATGTCCCTTCCTCATTTAATTAAATGGCTGGGTATAAAACCGAGCGATGAAGAGCAACACGAAGAACAACAAGCACGGCTAAAAATTGTATCCAAAGTTATCGAACATATTGAAGAAAATTATTCGCTGGCATTGAGCGATGAAGTGCTTAATCAGGTAAAAACTAAGTATGAAATTCGCGTTCAACGGATTCGGAAAGGAGAGCAGGTTGGTAAGATAAGCGAAGAACAGGTGACTGATTTTCATCGAGTGCAGCGAGAAATTATCGATGTGGAAAGGTCGATGCTTAACTCGATGCGTAAAGAGGGGCAAATCAGCGAAGAAGCGTTGAGAAAAATTGAATATGAACTTGACTTGGAAGAAACGAGATTAATTCTTGAGACATAAAAAAAGCCGTTTGACGAAACGGCTTTCAATTGCTTTACTCTGATATTTTAACAGAACTCGTCAAATACTTCAACCAAATGCTGGCCAATCATCTGTGCATTGCGACCTTCAATGTGATGGCGCTCTACAAAATGAACTAGCTCACCATCTTTAAACAAGGCAATAGCAGGAGAGGATGGAGGATACGGTAACGTATACTCGCGCGCCTTCGCAACAGCTTCTTTATCAACTCCGGCAAACACCGTTGTTAATTTGCCTGGCTTCTTAGCTGAATGCTCAAGTGCCCATTTAATACCTGGTCTTGCGGCACCGGCAGCACAACCACAAACTGAGTTGATCACCAAAAGGTTAGTTCCTTTTTGATCTTTCAATTCCTGATCAACGTCAGTCGCTGACTTTAATTCTTTAAAGCCGGCAACCGTAAGATCATTGCGCATTGGGGCTACTAATTGTTCGGGATACATATTCGTTTAAAATTTATAGTTCAAAATTAGTTTCAATCCTTGTTCAAACAAAATCACATGAATCCTAGTTCCAATTTGGCTGCTTCGCTCATCATGTCTTGCGAATAGGGTGGATCGAAGGTCAATTCCACCTTCACATCATTTACTCCTTCAATGGCTTTGAGTTTTTGTTCTACTTCACTTGGAATTGCCTCGGCTGAAGGACAAGAAGGCGAAGTAAGTGTCATTAAAATAAATACGTTATTGACAGGGTATACATTGATTTCATAGATCAATCCCAATTCATAAATATCGACCGGGATTTCAGGGTCATAAACTGTTTTTAGTGCAGCCAATACTTTATCACGAAGGTTTGTCTCCACTGGAGGATTTTTATTGATATCTGCTGCTACCTCGTTCATTTTTCTGCTAACTGTGTTTTGAAAGCCAGGGCGTATAATTTCATTTGTTTGATCATCGCTGCAAAACCGTTGGAGCGTTGTGTACCGATAAACCTTTCCATTCCGATTTTCTTCATGAAATACAAATCAACATTCAAAATAGTTTCAGGACTTTGGCCATTAAATATTCTGATCAACAAACTCACCAATCCTTTGGTAATCGCGGTGTTGCTGTCTCCGGTAAAATAAATTAGTCCATCACTCATTTTGGCTGTCATCCAGACTTTGGACTGGCAACCTTTTACAATATTATCTTCAGTCTTGTCAGCCTCATTCATGATTGGCAACTTCTGACCGAGTTCCATGATATAAAATACGGTCATCTCCATGTCGCCATCGAGCAACGAAAATTCATTGATGATTTCATCTTGAATTTGATTGACGTTCATGGCTTCATGAAATTTACAATGCGCTTCACGCCTTCGACGAGTTCATCAATTTCAGCCTTTGTATTATAAACTGAAAACGATGCTCGAACAGTTCCTTCTATCCCGAATCGATCCATGAGAGGCTGTGTACAATGATGTCCAGTGCGCACAGCAATACCGCGAGCGTCGAGCATCTGCCCAATATCAAAAGGATGAATGCCCTCAATAATAAATGATTGAACCGCTACTTTCTCCTTCGAAGTCCCTATCAACTTAACTCCTGAAATAGCCTTTAACTTTTCTGAAGCGTAAACAAGTAAGTCGCTTTCGTGTTCAGCGATTTGTTCTTTGCCCAAAGAGTTAATGAAATCAATCGCTTCTTTTAGAGCGATTACGTCCGCAATGTTCGGAGTGCCAGCTTCAAACTTGTATGGTAAATCGTTATAAGTAGTTTTAGCGAAGGTAACATCTTTAATCATTTCACCACCGC
>DASYTA010000197.1:0-5341 GCA_036002745.1 Cyclobacteriaceae bacterium
TCGCCCCCCATGGGCACATCACCGATGGTTACAACGCGTGTCTTCCTTCTACTATATTCAGTGAGGCTGTTGCAGTATTGACGAAGTATATTGACTTGATCGATCACGATTGAAAAATTTCAAGGACAAAGTTATTAATTATCAATGATCAATTCTCAATTTTCAATTCTTCAATTTTCCAATCTTATGTAATACCCAATGGTCATCATAAGCTATAGTACCTGCATCGACCAGTTCCCGCACAACCTCAATAAATAATTCCTTATCGCGAGCAGCCACGGCTGTCTCCAATTCATCAACGCCCATGGGACCTTGGTTTAAAAGATAGACAACTTGTTCGGCGTAATCTTTCACCAAAACGTTGTTCTCTTTCTTCTTTTTATCAATACATACATCGCAAATGCCGCAAGTCTCATAAGTTATTTCATTGAAATACTCTTGCACCAACTGCATACGACAACGATGAGTTTGCTCGGCATAGTTGATCATTGCCTCCATCTTATCAATGTGAAGTTTTCTGCGTCTCTCCATTTCTTTCCTGTCGATGGGAAGGCGATCAGCATCCTGTCGAGGCAATACAAAAACGATTTGAGGCGAATCAGATGCTTCTTCGTAAACTAAAATCTGTTGGCGATGCAGTTTTTGCAAATCAACTTTTACTTCAGGGACACTTAACTTCAATGCATTTGCAATATGGCCTTCAGAAATCACAACGAAATCAGAAAATAATTCAGCACCGTAAAGCCGCATCAAAGTTTTAATGATTGGATCGAACCTCGCATTCGCAACCTGAAATTCATAAATCTTTTTCTTATCAATTGAAAAATGGATTCGTGAAGGCCGATGAAATCCATCATTCAGCTGAATCAATCCAAACTCCTCCAACTTCTTCAAAGCAGGATGAATTGCTGCTGGTTTAAGGTTATATTTCTTCGAGAACTTATCCAAATCAAAATCATAAGCCTCACCCTGACTGCTGCCAATGGCTAGCTGGAAGAAATTCGAAAGCGCCTGATAAATTTTATTGAGATAGTCGAGTTCTGGTTGAGCTAATTCTGTTTTGCTTCTTAGATTAAGTACATCCACTTCATGAAAAACAATTGTTGCATAACTTCTCTTGCCATCACGTCCTGCCCTGCCCGCTTCCTGATAGTATGATTCGATATTCTCAGGAAGATCCATGTGCACTACCACTCGCACGTCAGCTTTGTTGATGCCCATACCAAAAGCGTTAGTAGCCACCATCACGCGAACTTGGTTTTCGATCCAATCTTGCTGTCGTGAAACTCTGTCTTCTTGGTTCAATCCCGCATGATAAAAAGTTGATGAGATTTTGTTTTTTACCAGAAGCTTCGCGAACTGCTCTGTCGCTTTTCGCGACCTAACATAGATTATCGCTGGGCCGGGAACTTTGCGAAGTATTTCCAATAATTTCTTCTCCTTCGTTTCTGTCTTTCGAACTACCAATGAAAGATTTTCTCTCGCAAAGCTCTTCTGAAACAGCGACGGATTTTTGAGTTGGAGCTTTTCGATGATTTCGTCGCGCACTTGTGTTGTTGCCGAAGCGGTGAGCGCCATAAAAGGAATTCCAGGTTTCAATTCATGCAAGTCGGCAATCTTTAAATATGGAGGCCTGAAATCATGACCCCATTGTGAGATGCAATGCGCTTCATCAATAGCAACTAAGTTGACATTCATTTTCTTGAAACGCTCCCGAAAGATTTCGGTTTGAAGACGTTCCGGTGAAACGTAAAGGAATTTCTCTTTTCCGTAAACGCAATTATCAAGAGCGATGTCGATGGCTGTTCGGCTCATTCCTGCATGGATTGCGATGGCCGGTATGCCTTTCAATTTTAGTTGCTGTACTTGGTCTTGCATCAGCGCAATGAGTGGCGTGACAACAATGCAAACACCTTCTTTCATAAGGGATGCCACCTGAAAGCAAACGGATTTTCCTGCACCCGTGGGGAGAATTGCCACGACATCATTGCCTTTAAGAAAGGCCGAAATGATTTCATGCTGAGGAGAACGAAACTCTGAGTAACCCCAATACTTTTTTAAAACTTCTAAGGGAGTCAAAAAGAAAAGAATTTATCCAAAGGTAACGAACAATTTCTGTGGTTTGTATATTCACAGACCATGATCATGTTTCGATTCGTGAGGACACGGAACCGAGGGCAGGAGGTAACGAACTATTTCTGTGGTTTATAAAAAACAAAATCGCTCGAACAGCCCTATAATTTCGTGCTAAACGGTCTTTAGTCTTTCTTTGAGGTCAACAAAATATGGTTGCCACTTTGACAAATCATTTTCCTTAAAGACATTTTCTACGAATACAACTTTATCTTCAAATCCTTTATCGCTACATAGTTTGGAAATGATCAATCCTCGAAACAAATGATCAACTGTACCACCCAAAATATCACTCCAAAATTTTCCTTCGGCTCTTAGCTCATTCATTTTTTTCAAGATATTTGGCAAATAACGATAAGTATCTACAAATTCTTTCGCTTCTACTTTAATATAGTTGATATACCAATTTGTAAGCTCCCTTAAATCACTTTCAGAATTTAACTCTCTATACTGATAAATATCCTTAAAATTTTCATCAACAACTGTTGTCAAAAAATACTTCTTTCTATCAAAAAAATAGTTTGCCTTTACAAAGTCTTCACCTAAAACGTTAATTATTATATCCTCAATAACATTAATACTAATTCTTATTGAGGACATAGAAACTGAGCCAAGATCTTTGAAATTCATAAAAAATGAAACCACAATTTCATTTGACTTCATGATATAAGTCGGATCGCTTCCTGTTTTTATTCCTTCAAAACCAAAATTTAAAAGCGCCTTATCAAATTCTTGAAATACATATTTTTTCCTATCTGATTTCAGCATAATCAATTTGTACTATTTGCTATTTTTTCAACGACGGCATCAAAACTTACAATTTCAAATTATCATTCTCATCCATTTCCCAAAAAGGATTATAAGCCACTTCAATCAAGTACCCGTCCAAATCTTTAAAGTACCCGCTATATCCTCCCCAAAAAACTTTCTGTGCAGGCTTAACAATGGTGGCACCTAGTTTCTTGACCTCCTTTAAGACATCATCGACTTCTTTTTCTGATTTTGCATTGAATGAAAGAGTCATTCCCGAAAATTCAGATGATTCATATTTCAAGGTAGCATCTTCAGCAAGTTTTTCTCGCGGATACAGTGACAATGTAATTCCACCAAGAGGAAATAATACAAAGTCATCCATGCTCTTATCCGATTTCTTCCAACCTAAACTTTCATAAAATGAAACCGACTTCTTGAAGTCTTTCACACCGAATGTGATAAGGTTTAGTTTTTGTCTCATGTTCAATTCTTTATTCAGTTAGGTAAAGTTACCTGTTTAGGTAAACACTTTAATTAATGCTTTTAATCAAAATATTTTCTATTTCATTAACTCTACTGTTTTGCTATATTACTTCGCTCAAAATCAATTCCATGAAGAAAGTAATTCTATCAATACTCTCCAGTCTTCTTTTCCAAACTTCTTTTGCTCAAGTTAAGATCACAGACTTGACTTCGGAACATCAGGTCGCTCCACTTGGTCTTGTTGCAAAACAACCACGTCTCAGTTGGAAAATTATTTCTGACAAAAGAGATTTCTTGCAAACAGCCTATGAAATTCAAGTTTCAACAACCAAGGACCCAAGTAAAGGAGACGCATGGAATACGGGCAAGGTCATGTCCGATCAATCCGTAAACATTATCTATCAAGGAATAGAATTGAAGTCCACCAAACATTACTTCTGGCGGGTACGAGTGTGGGACAACTCAGGTAAAGCTTCAGACTGGAGCGAACGTTCTTGGTGGACTACGGGATTCATGAGTCCGTCCGACTGGACTGCGAAGTGGATTGAATCAGGTCTTTCAGGAGATTCAACGCTTGGTCCATGCCCAATGTTCAGAAAAGCATTCGAAGTAAAAAAAGTAGTGAACTCAGCGCGACTTTATATTACAGCACACGGTTTGTATGAAGCATCAGTGAATGGGCAGCGCGTAGGTAATGCGTTCTTCACTCCAGGCTGGACGAGCTACAAAACGCGGTTGCAATATCAAGTGTATGATGTAACGGCTGCAATGAAGGAAGGAGCCAATGTAATCGGAGTTATATTAGGTGATGGCTGGTATCGTGGGCATCTCGCGTGGTTGGACAACAAAAATATCTATGGAAAAACTGTTGGCTTACTTGCACAACTACAATTAGTCTATGCAGACGGAACAAGCGAAACCATCATCTCCGATGACCAATGGAAGACATCTACAGGTCCAATTTTGAAATCGAGTATTTATCACGGTGAAAGCTACGATGCACAACTGGAGAAATCCGGATGGAATACTCCATCTTATGATGCATCAAAATGGCAACCAGTAAAAGCAAATGACACTTCAAAAGAAAATCTTGTAGCTACAGAAGGTCCACTGGTTACGAAACATGAAACGTTTAAACCAGTAAAAATTATTACCACACCTAAGGGAGAAAAAGTAATAGACTTCGGTCAGAACTTAGTGGGCTGGGTTCAATTCAAGGTGACAGGAAAAAAAGGAGATGTCGTTTCCATTCATCATGCAGAAGTGCTGGACAAAGCTGGAAATTTTTACACTGAAAATCTTCGCGCAGCAAAAGCGGAAATTCAATACACGTTGAAAGGTGGTGGCGAAGAAATCTTTGAACCTCATTTTACTTTCTTTGGGTTTCGATACATCAAAGTAGATGGCTATTCTGGAGAGATGAACGCAAACAATTTTCAGGCCATCGCACTTTACTCCGACATAAAACCTACAGGAAATTTCGAATGCTCTAATTCGCTCGTCAATCAATTGCAACACAACATTCAATGGGGCCAACGAGGAAATTTTTTAGAAGTTCCTACAGACTGCCCACAGCGCGATGAGCGATTGGGATGGACAGGCGATGCTCAAGCTTTTGCAAGAACAGCTTCATTTAATTTTGGTGTCGATGATTTCTTTGAGAAATGGATGAAAGATTTAGCAGCCGATCAACAGCCAGATGGCCGCGTGCCATTTGTTGTGCCCAATGTGCAGAAGCCAACAAGCGGAGGCGCAGCAGGTTGGGCCGATGCCGCTACAATTATTCCATGGACAATGTATCTCGCTTATGGCGACAAGAAAATTCTTGAAGATCAATACGAAAGCATGAAGCAATGGATCGCTTTTATGCAAGCCAACAGCACCAATGATTTATGGAACAAAGGTTTTCATTTTGGTGACTGGCTCTTTTATCGACCGGCTGATGACCGCGATGGTCGTTCTGCAGTAACTG
>DASYTA010000198.1:0-3149 GCA_036002745.1 Cyclobacteriaceae bacterium
CCAAATATTAAGAGATTCGAAATACCGCCCACATTCAAAATTTCATTTTGCAATTCAATTGTTTCAGCTTTGACATATGAGAATATTTCTCCAGCGACTCCGATAAGAATAGACAAACCAGCCAGTAAAAAAAGCCAGATAGATTCTCTTCTGAACCATTTAAATTTTACTTTTTCCATTTCTTTAATAGTTTAATTAATCGTTTAATGGGACTTTATTTTTTCTATTTATGGATTTGTCCAAGCTTTTAATTTGAAAAGGAAGCTTGCTGAAGTTGGTCATATACCAATGTACCAGAACAGTATCCCCAATTTTAAAGCTTTTATTCACATCATCATCCACCAAAAAATCCATCAACTCCATTCTAGCTACTACGACTGAATCTTTAAAGTCGCGAAGGGCAATAAGGACTACATGTTCTGACGCTGATATTACATCTATATCTATTTTGCTAACCGGGAAGTATTTTGAATTTGTTCTTTGATTTAGCTCAGATCCTTTCAAAATATCTGCTATCGTATAATAGCTGTTACGAGGCTGCCTCTCGTTACATTGAGTTACCGCAAGCGAAAGAACTGTGAGATAAAAAACCGCCAACAACTTCCCTTTCATATTCGATCGTTTTGAGCGACGTAAGGAGGATAGTTATTGACGGTTGCCCGAGGCCTTTTTATGCCAATCTTTTCAAAATCAATTTTGTGCAAATATTTCCCTAGCAGGGCATTATTAAATTCACGGCCTGATTCAGGCTTAAAGGTTCTGTGATAACCCTTCTTAACAATTATCAATTTCTCATATCCGAATTCGGAAATAAATGCATAAAGAAAGGCGTAAGTACCATGCCTGTAATCGCAGGGATATGTACTGACAACTTCCCGTGGCTCATTGATATAATACTGTAGTTTTATTGCGACACCTTCAACATAATCTATTTGTCTATACCCCCGATGTTGGTTATGTTCATCAATTAAATTTTGCGCTTTGTCCTTAGCAAGTTTGTCTCTCTTAAACCTTGATCCAAAATTATAAAGCGTTTGGAGCAATTTCACTTTGTCAATATCTGTTACATCAATTTCCATAATCAATCCTTTTTTGAAACGGAATTTCCTTTTTATTTTTCAATTGTGAGCTTCACCAGCTCCATCAATCAATTCAATCCTCTCGGCTAAATCCTTATCCATCCATTTTCTATTTCCTTCATATATAAAATGAGCACCAACTGGCACTGCGATGACCGTAGCCACGATGACCATCGTGTTTATTATCCAAATCTGAAGTGGGAGCAATGGAATCAAAACAATTACAATTGCGAATAGGATAAAAACCAAAATGGTCTTTCGGTTAAACGAGGTCTTGAGAATTTGCATAAGTGTAGTGTTTGTTTATTAATTAATCGTTTTTCGAGACTATCTAAGAAATTTTGACCCGAATTCTTTGACCATTAGAAAAAATGCAGGCTTCTTTCATTTTTTTATAAGCAATTGCACGGCCTGAAATTGTGCACTTCGTAAAATCTTGATCTGTTCCTACAAGAATGCAACCAGTCATGTCATTTATACTATTGCCGATATGAATTTGAATAGCGGTCCGTTTTGGTACCCCAATCAACTCAATTCTCCAATGATCTTTATGATCGAACCTAATGTTTGCATCGTATGTCCCAAGTGGAATTTTACTAAACATAACATTTTCTGTGTTTAAATGGATTTAAACTATCCAAAACCCGCTGCAGCCAGTTCCTTTTAAAATTGAAGTTATATTCTGAGTTCATATTCAATCGTTCATTGAAACTTTTTTATTTCGCATGATTGTCAACCCAGATGTCAAAAACCAATTTCTCGTGCGCTACGCATATCAAAATTTCTTCGTCCGTTAATCCCTCAGGCAATTTTTGGCATTTTCTAAATCTTTGTTAACCGAAGCCCCGATCTTATCAATTTCCTTTTCCCAATTAGTTTTCTTTTTGTGTTTAACAAATTCATTGTGATCGAAGTAACCAAATGAATCGCATCTTATCGTAATAAACAAAGTTGATTTACCTGCTACATAATTTTTCTTCCACTCTTTTTCTTCTTTGAATGTCATTATCAATCGTTTTGTGGCACCTCTTTTCCAAAAAAGAAGCGTGGATTATCTCTAACCACTTCCCTCACAATTTCTCTTTCCTTAGCGCTTAATACTTCCCATCCACCCTTCATGAATTTCTCGATCGAATCAACAATTCTGGATTTCGCTATACCCTGCTTTGGAAATATCACAACTCCTGCCGGCTTATTAAGCAAGACAATCAACCCTGGTTCAATCGCGTTCTTTTGGTTAGATAACTTCATCCAATCAATCGTTTCGTGAGACTTGATCTTTCTTTATTCTTTCAAGCACTCTTTTATGCTGATCTTTAAAGGTTGGGTAAAAGACGTTCAACATAATAAACAACGCAGCGCCAATAAAAATAACATCATTGAATAAGTGAAAGTAAGTGCCCTGCACTCCATAAAACTTATACGAACCATCCAGAAATATATCCTTAGGGTTTTTTACCATAAAATCTTCGAGCTGAAACCACCAAACTCTTAATACAATGAAATAAAAAGAAAGGAAACAAAGGAAAAGGATCATGGTACGCTGCAACGGAGTTACCGAGGTTACCAAGATACTTTCCCAAGCAGTACTAAATTTTGTTTTCTCCTCTTCAAACTTTCTATCAAATTCCTTTTCGTCCATAGCTTAATATTTGACTTGCCCTTTATTTTTTACTTCTCTACTCTTAAATGCGTAAGCGTGACTTAATCAAAATCAATCGTTTTTTGATGCCAATTTCTCATGCGACCGACCAATGTCGATAACAGTTTGGGTTACCCCTTCATCCGCCAGCTGCTTCATGGTCGTCACAACCCCAGCCATCATTCCAAGACCTCGATCATAATTGTTGCTCAAAGGGCCAACTAGAATCAAATTCTTTTTCAAGACTTCTTCCTTTGATAACTTCTTTTTCTTTTTCATGAATCAATCGTTTTTTGTGACTTAAAGTTTCCTTTTCGAAATCAGTGAGACCGCGCCCCGGCTATTCGCCTTTTCAGTTCATCCTTCATATCCTCCGCTTTCTGAAAGTCTTCAATAGAAATTTTCAATCGGTTTCGAATTTTCTCAAA
>DASYTA010000199.1:0-7810 GCA_036002745.1 Cyclobacteriaceae bacterium
CTCTTTGATTCCTCAAGTTGCCGACGCGGTAAAAATTCCAATCATCGCAGCTGGGGGAATTGCCGATGCACGAGGAATAAAAGCGGCACTGACTTTAGGAGCTGATGCCGTGCAAATAGGAACTGCTTTTTTAGCAACGCAACAATCCAATGCATCCCAAGACCATAAAGAAAAACTTTTTACAACGGCAGGGAAAAACACTGTGCTCACGAAAGCATTCACAGGTCGCTTGGCGAGAGGGCTTAGAAACAGACTTACCGAAGAATTAAAAAATCATGAACATCTACTTGCCCCCTATCCACTGCAAGGCAAGTTCATGGGCTTTTTGAAATCGTACCCCGCTACAGAAAATTCAAACCCAGACTTTAAATCATTTTGGGCGGGACAATCCGCTTCATTATTAAAACACCGAGATGCAAAAGTTTTGATAGAGACTTTGGTGAGTGAAATGAATAGAAAGTAGAAATACTACAAAATATTTCGTTGTTGCTTTAAACTACTTGTTTCTTTCTCTCTTGAACGGCCTCTTCTCTTAGTCCGTTTATTCTTAACAATTCTCTCACTGTATTTAACAGACCAAGCGAAGCATCAATTTCTTCTTTTCTGATCGCTACACTTTCAATATTAAATCCAAACGGAATTGATCTTGCCTGGCAATATTGAATTAGGTCCTTGGCAATGGCCACAGCAATTTCTACTGAACGCGTAACAGGGCTAGTGCTAGCTTCTAGCTCTGCCTTCACATCATCAGGAATGTGAATGCCCAACCACTCCATAAACTGAAGCGTCTTCAAAGAACCACAAACAGTGAGCGTAAAAATAATCGTTGGTATTTCTTTATTCTTATTTGAGCAAGCATTTGTAAGTGCATCCAAAGTTTGCTTTGTATACTCAACATTAAAAATGCACTGAGATATAAAGTAAGAAACTCCAGAATCCACTTTATCAAGGATTCTTACGTCCTCGTCTTTCAAAATGGCATGACGTTCAGGAATGGTAATGGCACCAATAACTGAATGCTCTTCATGTACTCTCCAAAGTTCATAAGCTTCCTTGAGACTTGTCTTAACAACATAATCAGGCGTGGGTAGCCCAACAAAAATTGGGTGAAACCCATGTACTCTCAAACCCTGAAGCCACTCTGCCAATTCATCTTTAGTAAATTTTCCAGCCGGCCGGTAAATTATTTTGGGAACCTCCAGGGGTTGCAAGTACTGGCTAGCATATTCAAACGGATCGAGAGAACTTGAAAACGGAAACGGTCTTTCTTCTTGTGTTCTCGCTGATTCATCCTGCACATCGTACACCACCAGCGCATCTATATCTTGTGGGCAAAGTGTATTCAATGTATTTTCTGCGATCACTTTTACTCGCTCAGCAGCAGTTTGTGCCTTAGGTGGGGTGATTCCGTAAAGCAATACTCCTGACTTTCTTTCCTTAATCTTGGTAAAAAACATGTTCGGTCTAGGTATAAAAGATCAAAAGTAATAAATAATAGGATGTCTATAGATTAAACCTATTCGAGTAAATCGAAGGAATAAGTTTTGAGAGGTTTTTTCAAAGGCCTATTTTAGAGAAATTAACAGACAGGCCATTGACACCAATATTTGCATGGATTCTATTTTTTAGCTTGAGTAGTAATCCTCCCGGCACGATCAAAGTTAAAAATTACTATGTTGATAAAACCGAAATTCAAAACATTCATTGGATGGAATACATGTTCCAGAAGGGAAAAGAAGACTCTACCAACATGCAAAAACTTCTTCCTCACCCTGCAAATTCTGGGTATTCATTTGCTGAAAATAGATACAAGCCAATTGTTTTAATAACCTATGAACAGGCCATTGCCTATTGTGCCTGGCGTTCAAAATTTGTGAGTGGGCTATTGGGCAAGAAAATAAAGTATCGATTGCCGACAGCAACTGAATGGAAAGAAATTGCAGAAGAGGTGATTAAAAATGATATTAAACAAATAGAAATAGATTTAACAGAAACAAAAAAGCTCATTCAAAAAGACTCAGGGCAATATGTAGTAATCGGCATCGAGAAACCTAAGTCAAGAATTTATAACCTGTTTGACAACGTAAGCGAAATGACACTTGACAAAGGAATTGCCATGGGATCCAATAATTATAACCTCGATGATTTAAAAACAAATTTGACTAATGTAGTTTATCACTATAACGCAACGAACTCCTATTTGGGATTTAGGTGTGTCGCTGAAAAGGAATGATGGGCCGGTAGTAACATAAGCACAAAGTTTATTTCAAAATGAAAAAGATTCGTTGGACAGATTTAAAACATATCGGCATATTCGGAATGCTTGGTTTTTTTTGGAAGCCCGAATTCAAAATGTTCTTCCTATTCTATCTGCTCAGTTTCGTTGAGATTTATAATAATGCCAAGAAGAGCGAACCAGGAGTAGAGAGTAAAAAGATAAACAGGTATTTTGAGACCTTGATGTTAAGTATGTTCAATCCTCTCATGTTCCCACTTATTATTAAACAAGCGTTTGGGCAAATCATTATTCTATTCAGGAATGTAAAGGGATTTCCAAACCAGGATAACTTCAATAATAAAACCGAATACATTCTGCCCTTTAATAACTATTGGAAAGTTGTGAGTGGAGGATCAATTAAAAAAAATTCACACTCATGGGATATTTTTACCCAGCGATATGCCTATGATTTCGTAATCACCAACAATGACATAAGCTACAAAAACAACGGAAGCAACATTGAAGATTACTATTGCTTTGGGCATGAAGTATTGAGTCCCGCAAATGGCGAAGTGATTAGGGTTAGTAACAAGATTAAGGACTATCAAGGTGTTGGTGATTTGTCACTCGATTGGCGAGCTAGGGATTTCAGAGGAAATTTTATAATTATTAAACACGATAAAAGAGAATACAGTTTTATAGCACATTTTAAACTAGACAGCATAAAAGTAAAAGAAGGAGATCACGTGATTCAAGGGCAAATTATCGGGCAATGTGGAAACTCAGGTCACTCAACCGAGCCTCATATTCATTTTCACTTGCAAGACAGCAGAAATTTTTGGATAGCGACCGGTTTACCCATTAAGTTTAAAAAAGTAACAGTCAAAGAAAACGGAAGTGAACCGGTAATAAGGACACATAGCTTTATCGAGAAAAATGAGATTGTAAGTAACGGATGGAAGAGCGCTGACGTTTTAAATCAGAGATATTTGTAAAAGCATGGAGCAATACGAAAAAATGTATTTGTACAAGCGGATAGTGCAGGCGAAACTGTTCATTGACAATCACTATGCTGAAGATATCGATCTGAACAACATTGCACACGAAGCGTATTTTTCAAAATTCCATTTTGTAAGGCTCTTCAAATCGATCTATGGAAAAACTCCCCATCTTTATCTCACTTCAGTAAGAATAAATAAAGCGAAAGAACTGCTTAAAAAAAATATGGCTGTTCTAGATGTTTGCTTGTCGGTGGGTTTCGATAGCCCTACTTCATTTACAGCAGTCTTTAAAAGAAATACAGGCTCAACACCTTCCGCTTTCCAAAACGGTCATCGAATAAGGAAGCAACAAATCAATGACGAACCACTTTCCGTGGTCCCCAATTGCTTTACCACAACTTACGGCTGGGCAAAAAAATAGCAATTTCCGAGAGCTAGTTGTCCGGTTTGTCGTCTCAAATTTGTCTTAAAAAAAATATGATTACAAAATTGACGCACATGTGCATCTATGTCCTCAATCAGGACAGTGCCTACGATTTTTACGTGAACAAACTTGGCTTCAATGTTCACACAGACGCCCCGATGGGTCCAGGAGCTCGGTGGCTTACGGTTACTCCACCAGATCAACCCGAACTTGAGATAACTTTATTTCTTGTTGCCGAAGGGCCTATGTTCGATAAAGAAACGGTGAAAACGATGACAGCACTCATCAAGAAAGGAACATTTGGAGCAGCCGTTTTTTCTTGCAAAAACTTGCTCGCCACTTATGAAGAACTAAAAGCCAAAGGAGTAACATTTAAAAAGCCACCCACCAAAGAATTTTATGGTTATGAATCTCTATTTATTGACGACTCCGGCAATTGGTTTTCATTAGGACAAATGGAAGAGCAGAAATGAAATCAATATTCGACCAAGTAACAAGAGACGAAGTCATAAATAGAATCAACATATTGAGCACAGATAGCAAGGCTCAATGGGGAACAATGACTATTGGGCAAATGATCAGACACTGCACTATATGCGAAGACTATTACTTCGGAAAAATTAAAGTAAAACGATCCTGGTTAGGAATGTTTGTGGGGAGATCAGCCATCAATAGCATTCTTAAAAACGATAGCACAACAATTGGCAGAAACGCTCCTACAGCGAGGGAGTTCAAAGTTACAGAAGCAATACAAGGCCTTAACGAAGAAAAAGAAAGATGGAAATCAGCGGTGAACCGATATGCTACGTTTGGTGATAATTATTTTGCGCATTGGTTTTTTGGTAAAATGACGAAGGAAGAGTTGGGGCAATTTATTTACAAACATTGCGATCATCACTTGAAGCAATTTGGAAGTTAAAAGAACGAACCGCCTAAGATTGTTGTTAGGGTAACTAACAACAATCTTAAAATGACTTCACCGATCAACCTCGTAAAACAACTCGGCCTTTTTTCTGAACTTAAACTTCAGGAAGACATAATTGAGAACTGTGAATTTTTAACTTTAGAAAAAGGTGAGATCATTGTGAGAGAGGGGCAATTTGTAAAAGTTGTGCCAATTGTGATATCAGGTACCATTCGAGTTTTTCAAACCAAGGCGGAACGAGAAATATTATTGTATTATGTCGAGCCAAGGCAAACTTGCATGATGTCGCTATCAGCTTGCTTTTTCAATAACAAAAGTCCTTCACAGGCGGTGGCAATAGAATCCACTCAGGTTTTAGCAGTTCCAGCAACGTTCATAACGCAATGGCAAAAGGAATATAATTCATGGAATGACTTTGTGATCAGAACATTCAGGAATAGGTATGATGAGTTATTGAACACCTTTGAAAGTGTGGCGTTTGACCACATCGATAAAAGGGTTTTAGAATATCTGCAAAGTCGTGCTTCAAAGCAAAGTAACAGAGAAGTTGAAATTTCGCATCAAGAGCTCGCCAATGAGCTTGGCACGACACGAGTAGTCATTTCAAGAATTCTCAAACAATTTGAATTGAATGGTTTAATAGGATTGGGCCGAGGCTCCATAAAAATCTTATAATTTTTTTTAGTGTGTATCTTTTGATACCGTTCTGAGCCCGCGAGGTGAATTTCATTTGTATTGTAAACATTAAAACACAACACAGATGAATTCAAAAAATCTAATTGCAGAGTTGGAATTCGAATTGATTTCCACTAAAAAACTTCTTGAGTTGGTGCCGGCAGATAAACTTGACTGGCAACCCCATCACAAAGCAAGATCGTTGGGAGAATTAGCATTGCATGTCGCTATTGTTCCTGGTCGCTTTTTAACTTTTGCAACTGAAGGAAATACCACGGTGCAAGCGCTAACGGAGAGAGTGATTCCAAAAAGTAAAACAGAAATTCTTGACGGTTTCAAGCAAGGTACTGAAACAGCAAATGAAATTTTAACCAAGACCATTGATAGTTTGGAATCAAAATCGTGGAATTTGCTGAGCAACAATAAGGTGATTTTTACTTTGCCTGTGCCGATGTTCGTTCGTTTACTGATTTTCAATCACCTTATTCATCATAGAGGGCAGCTTTCTGCTTATTTAAGACAAATGGATATTCTCATTCCATCGATATACGGACCATCCGCTGATGAAAATCCGTTTGCCTGATTGTTAAATTAAAAAAAATAGTCAGTAACAAAGGTCGTCATTGCTTCATCCGATAAATCGGGGTCGATCACGTTGCATATTTTTACTTTGGTCGGTGCATTCACCGGCCATTTTTTATGTATGCTACATTGGCATAAGTCCCTTGAACATCATCTAAAGAGCGCTATCTTAGCAAGCATGAATAGATTCATGCGATCCTCCTACCTATTGATTTTGGTCTTGTTGCTGTTGGGTTGTTCAAACAAAATAGTTGGACAATTCTGGTCTGCAGATTCAGATCCGATTAAAATTTCTTCACGCATCACAGAAAATCTTCTCGGCCGGAAAGAATTTATGCTCTATAATTCTCCACAGCTAAAAACATTTCATTATGCCGAAGCTTGTGCCGCGTTCGGTGCGACACGTATAGCTGGCTTGCGGAAAGATTCCATCATCATTAAACGATTGGCAAGTCGTTATGAACCGTTACTCGACGGCGTTCTTCTCGGGCCGGGTATTCATGTGGATGTAAATGTATATGGCATTGTTCCTCTCGAACTGTTTAAGTACACACATGATGAACGCTTTCGCAAACAAGGAATTGATCTTGCCGATGAACAATGGAAGAATCCCCAGCCCGATGGGCTCACCAATCAAACTCGCTACTGGATTGATGACATGTACATGATCGGTAGTTTGCAAGTAGAAGCTTATCGAATCACTGGCAATCCCATTTATATTGAGCGAGCCGCAAAAGAACTCGATGCTTATCTCAAAAAACTTCAACAGCCTAACGGATTGTTCTTTCACGGGCCCGAAGCACACTTTCATTGGGGCCGAGGCAATGGATGGGTAGCGGCAGGCTTAGCCGAATTATTATCTGTTCTTCCTAAAGAAAGTCCTTATTACAATTCCATTCATGATGGGTTTGTAAAGATGATGAATGCTTTACTTCACTACCAGGCTGATGATGGCATGTGGCGACAGTTAATTGATTATCACAATGCGTGGAAAGAAACTTCATCCACTGCTATGTTTGGCTACGCAATGACGGTGGGCGTGAAGAAAAAAATTCTTCCTGCAAAGAAATTTAAACCTGCGAGTGAGAAAGCTTGGCTCGCACTCGCAAAGTATGTTAACGATCAGGGTGAAATCTCTGATGTATGTGTAGGCACCGGGCAAAGTAAAGACGCTCAATACTATCTCGATCGAGGAAAAAGCACAGGCGACTTTCACGGACAAGCACCGATGTTGTGGTTTGCTTATAGTTTGTTGGCTGAATACAAGTGATGTTTGAGGCAATTTCCGACTAAAATAAAACTGACAACAACTAATCAATGAAATATTTAATCTTCTTCACTATCGTATTAAGCATTCTTGGGTGCTCGAATAAAACTGATAACTGGATAACCTATCACGATAAATACAACATAGGTTCGATATCAATGCCAAATACACCAACTGAAAAACTCGACACATTGAATGGTCCGACTTTTAAGCTGGTTATGTCAATTAATCAGGCGGAAGTAAGCGACAAACTTGCTTTTAGTTACAGTTTATATTTTCCGACAAACATCAACGAATTTGATTATTTCCAAATTAAGAAAGATTCAACTACTCTCAACGCTCTGTTCGATAGCATGATAAAGGGCGCTGAAAAAAATTCAAACAGTGAAGTAATTGCAAGAACCTACTTTAATTATCCGGAACCCGGAGTAAAAATTACAATGCATTTTAACGAGACTAAAGATATTGCCATATGTCGAATTGTAATTTTTGATAACTACGTCATCTCGACAGCTTCAACCGGAACGAATGACGAGTTCTCGCTCGAGATGGAGGATAAATTTTTTAAATCACTAAAAATAAATCCTAAGAATCGGAATAGAGCAATGAATCTTAATTAGATAATGAAATGACGCCAACTGGCGCAAGCATCCCTAGGTTATGGCATGAAAAAACTTTTTACCTTTTTACTCCTCATCGTGATTTCATGTTTGCTAGG
>DASYTA010000200.1:0-11559 GCA_036002745.1 Cyclobacteriaceae bacterium
CGCATTACCGTACGACTTTGCTTTCACAGCAGGGCTTGGCTCAAGTTCGATGAATATCACCTTGTATGATAAATTTTATGTTGCAACGAATAATACACCAACCAATACAGTTCCCACAACTTATGTAACGAACTACAATAACCTTATTTCGCCTTCCTTCGCATTGAATAAGTTATTCACCAAAAATTTGTCGGCTTATGTTTCGTACAATAAAGGATACAAAGCTCCCGTAGCTTCTAATATCTATACGCCCGCCGCAAATTCAGTTAACACATCGTTGCGCCCCGAAACCGGCGAGCAATTTGAGGTTGGAAGCAAAGGAAATTTATTGGATGGAAGATTGAATTATGAAGTTGCTTACTTCGCGACAAAATTCTCTGATAAAATGACAACTGTAGCTGTGGCCAATGCAACCAATACCGCCACTGCTTATACTTACACTGTGAATAGTGGAAGTCTTGATAACATAGGGCTCGAAGTATTGGTGAGATATATCGTCTATCGATCGGAGCAGGGCTTCGTAAAGTTGTTGAGGCCATTTGTTAATTTAACGTATTCCGATTTTAGGTATAACAATTTCGTTTACCAGGGGAGTACTGGAAATACTCCAGTTGGGTCACCAACTGATTATACAGGCAAGGCGGTAGCCGGTGTTCCTAAAAATGTTTGGAATATCGGTTTGGATTTGGCTTCCAATTTCGGATTGTATTTCAATGCAGTTTATATGCATCGCGATGCGATGCCCATCACTTCCGACGGATTGCTGATGACGGATCCTTATGAATTACTGAACTCAAAAATTGGATATCGCAAAATGTTGGGACAGCACTTTGATATTGATACTTACTTTGGTGCCAATAACATGCTAAGCAAACAGTATTACCAGATGGTTTTTATCAACCAGCAACCCGATACTTATTTGCCTGGCCCCAATAACATTAACTATTTTGGAGGATTGAACCTGAAATATATTTTCTAAAATTAGCTTAGCGTCTGACTTGAAAATGTCAGGACGCTTTTACACTTTATAAAACAGTATGAAAAATTACTTGATTGTTTTTAGTTTGATTGTGCTGGCATCTTGTGGCAGATTCTCCAAGAAAGAACAGCAGGATCAAGAGCAACGTGTTGTTTGTCTTTCGAAGCAATACAACGAAATCATTTTTGCGCTGGGTGCACAAACGAACCTGGTGGCAGTGGATTTATCCAGTACTTACCCACCCGAAATAAAGAAATTGACAACAGTTGGATATCATCGGGCCTTGAGCGCTGAAGGGATCCTTTCTGCCAAGCCTACGCTTGTTATTCACGATAACAATGTCGGTCCTGAACATGTTATGAAACAATTGGAAGGTTTGAAGATTCCTATGATGGTTTTTAAAACGAAAGGAGAAGACATCACTTCGACTAAATCGTTGATCACGGAGATGGGCGAATATTTCAAGAGACAAAAACAATCCGACTCGCTTAACGCAAAGTTGGATGCTGAAATGAAATCGGCAAACGACGCAGCGGTAGCCTTAAAAGACAAACCGAAAGTGATGATCATTCACTTTGGCAGGGCCAACAACGTTTATCTAACCATGACCAAAAATTCAACCTCAGCGAAACTGATTGAATGGGCTGGGGGTGAAATCCCATTGATTGGAGAACGCGGCATGATGCAACTTTCGCCTGAGTCAATGGCTAAGACAGATCCTGATGTGATCCTACTTACCGACTTTGGCTACGATCAATTAGGTTCATTGGATAAGATAAAGGAATTGCCTGGCGTGGCTGGAACAAATGCGGCTAAACGTAATCGTATCTTCCGCGTAGAGGAACATGATTTAGTTTATCTTGGACCGCGCACGGGGGAGATTGTTTCGAAGCTTCAAAAATTGATCAGGCAGAATGCCATTCAGTAGAAAATACCTCACGATCTGGATTTTGCTGGCTATCGTTTTGATTGTTGTATTTTTTCTTTCACTCAGTTTTGGCGCGATCCACATTAATGCAAGAGAAATTTTTTCTTCACTCTCGAATTATTTTTCTGGTGAAGCTTTGTCTTTAGATGAACGAATCTTTCTCGACATTCGATTGCCACGCGCAATCAATTGTCTTTTAGTAGGAGCGAGTCTCGCGATGGCAGGTGTTCTTATGCAGGCATTGTTCCGTAATCCTATCGTTGAGCCTGGACTAATTGGAACTTCAAGCGGCGCGGCCTTCGGAGCCTCCCTGTATTTTGTTTTAGGAGCAACCTTGCATTTCAATGTTGGTACCTGGACGTTGCCTATTGCTGCAAGTGCTGGCGGAGCACTGGCAACTTTTCTTGTGTTTGTTCTTTCTTACCGCAAGGAGAAAAGCCAAAGTGTGATTTTATTGTTACTCACAGGTGTTGCAGTGAATGCGCTATGCTTAAGCGGAGTAGGATTGATGTCATATCTTGCACGCGACCCTCAAGCGCGCTCGATAACTTTTTGGAATTTAGGAACAATGTCTGGTTCCAGTTGGAATTCGGTCATCATCATCGGTGTGTCAACTTCATTGTGTACGATATTCGCCTTGCGCATGACGAAGTCATTGAACGCTTTGGCGATGGGCGAATCCGAAGCGCTCCACCTTGGAGTAAATATTAACAAGTTGAAGATAAGCGTTATCGCCATCACTGTAATTCTCGTTGCCGTAGCTACTGCCTTCGTTGGCGTAATTAGTTTTGTTGGACTTATTGTTCCTCACCTACTGCGATTAATTCGAGGATCTGACAACCGGTACTTGTTATTAGGGAGCGCATTGCTCGGAGCGATATTATTAAGTCTGGCTGATCTTACTGCACGACTGCTGCTTGCGCCAGCCGAGCTTCCGATCGGGATTGTTACATCAGTGATTGGAGTACCTGTTTTTATTTTGCTCTTAAGAAGAAACCAACATTATTTTTAAGATGCTGCAACTCGAAAACGTAACGGTAAAAGTTGGACCAAAAGTAATTTTGGACGATGTCTCTGCTGCGTTCCATGCTGGTAAAATGAATTTGATTATCGGGCCAAATGGATCGGGAAAATCAACGTTGGTCAAAGCAGCCAGCAAGCAATTAACCTTTGATGGCGGCTCTGTAAAGTACAATGGAAATGATATTAAAAACATGACCTACCAGCAGCTTGCTACTTTTCGCGCGGTACTTTCTCAACAGACTGAAGTTGCGTTTCCACTAAAAGTTTGGGAGGTAGTGATGATGGGGAGGTATCCTCATTTCACTACTCAACCGGGGTCGCGCGATGAACAAGCTGTAGAAGAGGCGATGAAATATTTTAACGTGTGGCCCATGGCCGAGCGCGACTACGTTACATTGAGTGGAGGCGAAAAGCAACGCGTGAATTTTGCGCGAGTACTGTCGCAGATTTGGTTTTCAGAGCAAGGACAGATGCGCTATTTACTGTTGGATGAACCGCTTACCTTTCTTGATGTAAATTTTCAATATCAGTTTATGCACCGACTGGAAGAATTTATGCAGAAGAATGCCATGGTTGTTGTTGGTGTAGTACATGATTTAAACCTTGCCGCTCGTTTTGCCGATTCGATCTTACTGTTAAACGAAGGAAAGGTGTTGGTTCAAGGAACTCCGCAGGAAGTCCTCACTCCAGGAAATATTGAAAAGGCTTTTAACATTAAGCCAGAAATCCTGAAGCAGAAAGACTCTTTTTATATTTCTTTTTAAAAGATCAGTACAACACCCTAAACTTAATCGTGTTCTCGATCGCGCGAAGTTCTTTGATTACTTCTTTGTCGTATTCTTTATTGATATCAGTAATCACGTAACCGATCAGTTCGTTAGTTTTCAGATATTGACCAACAATGTTGATTCCATTCGCAGCAAGAATTTGGTTGATCTTTGCCAAAATGCCGGGTACGTTGTTGTGAATGTGAATCAAACGGTGCGCATTTTCTAAAATGGGCAACGTAAGGTTCGGGAAGTTCACACTGTTGCTCGTACTGCCGGTGTTGATGTAATCCATCAACTTGCTAGGCACGAAGTTGCCAATATTCTCTTGTGCTTCAGAAGTGCTTCCTCCAATGTGTGGCGTTAAAATAGTGTTAGGCAATCCACGCAATTCAGAAACAAATTCTTCGTCGTTGCTGATGGGCTCATAAGGGAAAACGTCAATCGCGCATCCTGCCACTTTTCCGTTTAGTATATTTTCTCGAAGCGCTTTGATGTCCACCACATGTCCGCGGCTGGCGTTCATGAAGATCACGCCCTTCTTCATCATTTCAAATTCCTTTTGCCCGATGAAGTTGGTGTTGCTTTCTCTTCCATCCACATGAAGCGTAATCACATCAGCTTCAGTCAATACTTCTTTCATGCTCTTGCACTTGATGGCATTGCCCATGGCGAGCTTTTCTTCTTTGTCGTAGAACAATACTTTCATGCCGAGGTTTTCGGCAATAACAGAAAGTTGAGTTCCAATATTTCCATAACCGATGATGCCGAGTTTTTTACCACGCACTTCAAAACTTCCTTTTGCAGATTTATCCCACTTGCCCACATGCATTTTAGCTGACTTATCTGGAATGTTGCGGATAAGCATAATCATCTCGGCAATGGCGAGCTCAACTACAGAGCGCGTGTTGCTAAACGGCGCATTGAAAACGGCAACTCCTTTTTTGGTGGCAGCTTTCAGATCGATTTGATTGGTGCCAATGCAAAAGGCTCCGATTGCCATCAAGCGATTGGCATTCTCCAAAACTTTTGCGGTCACTTGCGTTTTGGACCGGATGCCGAGCACCGATACATTTTTTATTTTTTCGCAAAGTTCGTCTTCATCGATACCGGCCGGATAAGTTTCAACAGTGAAACCTTCGGCTTTCATCAATTCAACAGCAACCGGATGTACGTTTTCCAATAACAAAACGTTGATGCGGTTTTTTGGGTAAGAGATTGCAGTGTTCAATTTATTTAAATATAAAAATTCGTCAAGACTAGGGGTAATGTGATCGGCTTTTGCCAAAACTTTCTCGCGCTCTACATTTTCAGTGAAGGCGTAAAATTTGTTTGCCAGTCCCGAATGTTTGATTTCATAATCGGTGTAGCCATCGCCAATTACATAAACATCGCCCGGTAAATTTAATCTTTTCAATTGTTCCGTCTTTCCATTGTTAGCAGAGAGCGGATTGTCTTTATTAAAACCAATCACTTTGCCGGAATCATCGAAAAGAAATTCATTGGCAAAAATATTTTCTTTCTTAACACCATATTCCGTTACCACTGGCTCTATAAATTCACGGAAGCCATTAGAGACAATAAAAATATTATCAGCATGTGTGGTGAAAAATTCTTTATTGCGACTGAAGGAGTCAGATACCAACGTCTTCAGATGACTGATCAATTGCGACAGATGTTTTTTTTCAGGTGCGAGAAGCTTAATTCTTTTTTCAATGCTCTCGCGCAACGACAAACTGCCGTCCATGCCCTGATTCGTAATTTCAAAAATCTGCTTTTGAATCAATTCTTTTTCTGAATGATCTTTTAACGCGATTTCCGCTAAAACATCAAAAGCTTCTACTTTCGTGAAGGTACTATCGAAGTCGATTACAAAGTTTTTTGCTGGCTTCATGTGTTTATAAACACCAAAGTTAGTGACAAAGTTGAATGGTAGAATGTAAAATATTCAATCAGTTTAAATAAGTTTGATGATAATTACCGTTCCTAACAAGCGGTCGCCAGTATTTCAGAACTTAATAATTACTATGATGACAACAGCTGTTGAAGTTCCTTCCAGACCTAAAAGAAAATTTCTTCCTGAAGATTATACCATAAGCACTTGGGAATTGCTTAAACCATTTTTCGAAAACCTTGTCAATAGAACCGTTTCAAACGTTGACGAACTTAAAAAATGGTTGCACGACCGTAGCGAGTTGGAGTCGGTGATTAGTGAAGACATGGGCTGGCGCTACATTCGAATGACTTGCTATACCGACAAAGAAGAATACAGTAAGGCTTATCAAGATTTTGTTCAGAACATTCAGCCTCAGATTGCGCCTTATTCCGATTTGCTCAACAAAAAAACGTTGGAGTCGCCGTTCCTTAAAAGTGTGGAGAAGGAGAGTGGCTATAATATAATGGTTCGTAACCTGAAGAAAGAAGTAGAACTCTTTCGTACCGAGAACATTCCCCTCTTTACTGAGATGACTACACTTACACAAAAGTATTCAGAAATTTCAGGAGCGATGACGGTGGAAATTAACGGTAAGGAAATCACCTTGCCCCAAGCTGGTGTGATTTTGCAATCGACCGATCGCGAGAAACGCGAAGATGTTTACAAAAAGATGGCCGCGCGAAGACTCAAAGACAAAGATGCATTGGATGATTTGTACTCGAAATTAATTTCATTGCGTCATCAAGTGGCTGTGAATGCTGGTTTTAAAAATTTCAGAGATTATCAATTCAAGGCGTATGGCCGATTCGATTATACTCCACAAGATTGCTTCAACTTTCATGAAGCAATAGAGAAAGAAGTTGTTCCATTACTAAATGAATTTGCAAAAGATAGAAAGGCAAAACTTAAAGTGAATGAGCTTCGTCCGTGGGACAAAGCAGTTGATGCTGAAAGTCGCGAACCGCTGAAACCGTTTCAAGATGGAAAAGAGCTGACCAAAAAATCAATTGAAGTTTTTAAAAGACTCAATCCTTATCTAGGTCAATGCCTTGAAGTGATGGAGAAGATGGGGCACTTGGATTTGGAATCCAGAAAAGGAAAAGCACCGGGTGGTTATAACTATCCATTAGCAGAAATTGGCGTGCCATTTATTTTTATGAATGCAACTTCCACTATGCGCGACATGACAACCATCATGCACGAAGGCGGTCATGCCATTCATAATTTTTTGACGATGAACCTGGAGTTGAACGATTTCAAATCTCCTCCGATGGAAGTAGCTGAGCTAGCTTCCATGAGCATGGAACTAATTTCAATGGATGAGTGGTCGATCTTCTTTACCAACGAAAAAGATTACAGGCGTGCGAAGTATGAGCAGCTTGAGGATCTAATTGAAACACTGCCATGGGTTGCTACGATCGATAAGTTTCAGCATTGGATATATGAAAATAACAATCACTCCTTGGCTCAAAGAAAAGAAAACTGGAATTTGATTTTTGATCAGTTTAGTGATACAGTCACGGATTGGTCGGGCTTACGAGAGAACAAAGATTATTTGTGGCAAAAGCAACTTCATTTATTTGAAGTTCCATTCTACTATATAGAGTATGGCATGGCGCAGCTTGGAGCGATTGCCGTATGGCGCAATTTTAAAAAAGATAAAAAGAGTGGCTTACAGAAATATCAGGACGCATTAAGATTAGGGAACACCACCACGATCCCAGAGATTTATAAAGCAGCCGGTATCAAGTTTGATTTTAGTCGTGAATATATTCACGAGCTAATGAGTTTTGTAAAGGATGAATTAGGGAAATAAAAGATTTACCCTCTGCACTTATCCAACAAGTTGCTAAGCTTCACTGCTTCGCCTGCAGTAAGGTTGATTACTTTGCTGTCAGTTTGGTCCATTTTTTCGTCCACCTGTTTTAAAAGCTGAAGACCCTTTTCTGTGATGGCGATGTCCGCCGCTCGCTTATCGTTAGGGCACTGACTTTTAATCGCTAATTTTTTTGCAATCAGTCGATCCAATAATCTTGATACATCCGAATTTTTGTCCAGCATCCGCGATTTGATTTCCGCTCCGGAGATTTTATTGGGATGTTGCCCCCGAAGAATACGGAGGATGTTGAATTGTTGATTAGTGATTCCGAAGAGCTTGAAGAAACCCTGATGTCTGCCTTCCAACCAACTTGCTGTGTAGATCAAATTTAGTGCAGCCTTGTGATGTGGATTGCGGAATTTAGTTTGTTTGATTTCTTCTTCGATTTTCATGGTTCATAAAAAGGGGAGTGAGAGCTCCCCGTATTCTTACAAAGTATTAAGCTTGCTTGTTAAGCTCAACTTTCACATTGATTTCGACTTCATCGCCTACGATTAAACCGCCACCTTCAAGTGATTTGTCAAATTTCAAACCGTAGTCTTTGCGATTAATTTTTCCATTAAGTTTAAAACCTGCCTTCTCACCACCAAAAGCTTTCACACGGCCACCATAGGTTACATCAAACGTAACGGGTTTCGTTACATCGCGGATGGTTAAGTTGCCTTTTAAAACATATTTGCCTGCTTCTTTTACTAAAGAGCCAGAGAATTTCAAATCAGGGAATTTTTCTGCGTTAAAGAAATCGTCTGATTTCAAGTGACCATCGCGCTTTTCGTTGTCTGTAAAAACAGACGCAGTTTTTGCTGTAAACTCTACCGTTGCTCCGGCGAAATCATCAGTTGTACTCGCGACTGATGCATCAAAATCTTTGAATTTTCCGGTAGTTTCAGAAACAACCATGTGTGCCACACTAAACCCGATATTAGAGTGGGGTTTGTCGATTGTCCATTTGGTTTGTGCCATTGACGCGCCAGCTACGAGCATAGCGACTACGAACGTGTTCAGTTTTTTCATTGTGTAATTGATTTAGGTTTGTACTTGAATAGTAACTAATTAAATAGAATTAAGTTCAAGAGAGTTCGAAATTAAAACCAACAATAGCTAAATCTTAAATGAAAATCCAGTCGATGAAATTTTCATCGACTGGAAAATTATCTTATCCTTTTACAAACTCTGTATTGGCAGTGATAGCCACTTCATCACTAACCACTCCTACAGGAGTTCCAGCGCCAACACCAAATTCAGATCTATTGATAGAACCTGAAACCTTAAAGCCAGCGATTGTTTTTTTGTTGTAAGGATGCACTGCTGTTCCATTGAAAGTAACATCTAAGGTAACAGACTTTGTTACTCCATGCAATGTTAAATCACCTACTACTTTGTATTTTTTTCCTTCCACTTTGGTGAATGATTTGCTCTTGAACGTTACTGTATTGAATTTTTCAGTATCAAAGAAATCAGGACTCTTCAAGTGTTTGTCACGACCTTCATTGTTCGTGTTGATGGTTGAAGCATCTGCAGTTAATTCGATTACAGCATCGCTAAAATCATCTTTGCTTGAAGTGATCTTTGCATCAAATGAATTGTAAGTGCCCTCTACTTCAGAAACGAGTAAGTGTGTAACTCCGAAACCTAATTTAGAATGTGCTTTGTCAAGCGTCCAGTTTTGTGCATTTACTGCACCAGCTAATAACAGTGTAATAGCAAGAATGTTTAATTTTTTCATTGTTTATAGTTTTGATTACGCAAACCTAACGCAAATGCCATTATATATGTTTAAACATATATTAATTAATTTTTAATTTTCTGATAATCAGTGAGTTTAATTTATACTCTACTTGATCTATATACTATTATTTATAGATTAATCCAATAAGTTAATTTCAAAACGAGGGCTCGTAATTTGGGCTGACCGAGGTAAAAGAATTCTCCGTGCGAACTCGTTTCAGCAAAGTAGTTGTCGGTGTAAACAATGAATAAATCAGAAACAGGTTTGAAGCGCCACTGCAGACGTGAGTTAATATTTACGTTGCTGATTTGATTATTGTACTGGATATAAGTTGTCCAGAAAAGTTTGCGAGAAAAGGTGAAATCGAATTTCGGACTTAGTATTAACAGATCAACACTATTGTAACCAGTAGGCAATGAAATATGATTGATGGAATAATCAACAGAAATGACTGCATGGGGTTGGAGTCGATAACTAAAATTACCATCAACATTTATGCGATGACCATTATAATATTGTCCTGCACGAGCCTGAAATCCATAGAAGAATTTTTTGCGCGCGTTAGATTGAAAATTAGTAATCACTGAATTCCAATAGTAATGCGCCCCTTGAGGAAGATTCTTGGCTAAGCTGTCGTAAGCAGGAAAAGTTGGGTCAAAAGGAAAAAATACCAATCCATAATCTTGCCGGATGCGAAGAAAAAACTGGGCGGTATTTTGAAAATTGATCGTGTACCATAAGTTGTAATCTGCATCGGTAATCCCATAAAGATCATTGCCAACAAAATCGATATCAGTACCTGGGCCATGATTGTTTATCACTCGAGATTTTGGATACCATGAATAAAAAAAGTCAGGAGCAAACCGGTTGAAACGAGCGCGAGGTAAATAACCAACTTGCGGGTCGAAATTGGCACCAACCGCTTGTGCTAGTATATCAAATTGAATTTTTGGTTTGCTATAAGTCAACGCAACAGTTGATGAAAAAGCGCTATCTTTTTTCTGCTCATCAAAAGAATGATGATAAAATGCTTTGCCATTCCATCGGTTGTCTTTGCTTCCTAAATTGAAATCCACACCCGCTAGTCGGTTGTATTTATTTGGCATTAATTTGAAATCGATATTCGTTGAATCGTGAAAGGCTTGCTTGTTGATTAGCATCAATCCGATGTTCGATCTCGAAAAAACTTTTCGCTGAACCGCAGCCACAGTATAATTAATCGATGGAAGATTGATTGATTCGTCTTTGGCAGCCTGCATTGTCATGAGTCCGATACGCCAGTTGTTATCAATCTTTCCGCTCAGGCGAGCGCCACCATAAATTTTGTTTTGGAGATTTTGTCCGGTAGAAGGATCACGCGTAACACCAATTCTGCGAGAGAAGAATGGCCTTGCGTTACTGTATCCGAAACTTCCGAAGAGATCAGCATTCTCCAAAAAAAATTGTCGTTTCTCTGGATAGAAAATTTCAAAACGACTTAAGTTAACTACTTGTTGATCTACCTCTACTTGAGAGAAGTCTGGATTTACGGTTAAATCTAAATTCAAAGCAGGGCCAACGCCAATCTTTGCATCGCCTCCGAAAGCTGGGCCACGATCAACTGGTTTGTTGTCTTGGAAGTCATTAATGTTATGTGCAGCGGCATACGGTATTAGTGAAATATTTCCGCCTGGATGATTCAATGGTTTGTCCCAAATCAACTCTCGATTAAATGCCAGTGAAGTAGGCGAATAAACACGCGGTATGTGCGCCCATGAACTTTGTTCGGCTTTATGACTATCGATACGATAAAAATTAACTAACCACGAATCCAGATTTTCTTTGAAGCGGATTGTTTTAAAAGGTATAGCCATTTCACATACCCAACGGTCATCAAGAATTTTAGCTTCGCTATACCATTTGTTATCCCAACTTAACGACAAATCATCATTACCTCCACCTGTTACAAGCCCCTCGCGCTGAACTCCAAACGGGTTGATACCAAATAGGAAACCATTGGTCTTATCCTTGTAAGTATCTAGAACCAACGTGAATCCATCATTAGCAGGGCCTCTGTAATCGCGCCTTAATGATGGTGTTACATACTTACGAGTTCCCGGTTCATTGTACATGATTGCAAACAAATAGATGAAGCGATCGTCATATGTCATGCGCACTTCCGTCTGCGCTTGGGCATAAGATGAATCGAATGGGAACATTTGTTTGAAATGACCAGCAACCTCAGCTTGCCTCCAATCATCTTCATTCATTTCTCCATCGATGGCAATGTGTCCCGTTGTTTTTTTGATTCGTAATCCAGAAAGTTGCGACCAACTACT
>DASYTA010000201.1:0-3028 GCA_036002745.1 Cyclobacteriaceae bacterium
TGTTGCTTCAACTCTAGGTGATGAGGGTTACACCTACTATAACAAAATCACGAATCAAACTGAAGTGCACAAGACGATGAACGTGGGTGCAAGCAATACACCATGGCTCGCAAACATTAGTGTTGGCTATCGGTTTAGTTGGTGATTGATGTTCATAAAAAAAGCTTTTCATTTTCTTGCAAATAATGCATTGCTTCCTTTACAGCGTCAATTGGACTTTTTGGATTAAAGCCTAGCTCGTTTCTTGCTTTTGTAGTATCAAAGTTTTGTTGAAGTCCTGAAAACATTGCAATGTCTTTGGTGGTCAACAACGGAGCTTTGCCACTGACTTTGCTGCCTACTTCCATTAACCAAGCAACCACAAACAACATTGGTTTAGGAACGGCAACTGGTAATTTTATTTTCATTTCAGGAAAAATTTCTTGTGCAATTTTAGTAGTGTCTTTAATAGACATACATCTTTCGTTTGCTAAAATGTAACGCTCTCCTTTTCTGCCTTTCAAAGCTGCTAGATAACAGCCCATCGCAACATCTTTTACGTCAATCCAATTAAGCGTGATGTTAGTTTCAACAGGCACTTCTTTATTTAAAATGAGTTTAAGAATATTGTAAGACACACTTAGAGGAGCAAACGCTTTGGTTCCAATCATTGCCGAAGGCAACACCGCAACCAATTCGATGTTGTGTTTTTCTGCCAATTCAAATGCCAATTTTTCCCCGTCATTTTTAGAGTTGTAATACATGTCCCTGCGGTCAGGATTGAATCCGTAACTTTCCTTTGTGGGAAGATTCGAATAGTTCAAGGACGCGATTGAGCTCACATACACAATTCGTTTCACACCTGCTTCGGAAGCGGCTTCGATCATATTTTTTGTTCCCGTAAGATTTACATCATAGATTTCTTTCTTCGGGTCTTTTGCCCAAAGTTTGAACGTTGCCCCAACGGCATAAAAAGTTTCAACCCCTTGCAAGGCATTTCTTAAAGATTGTTTGTCGGTAATATCGGCTTGAACTACTTCGCAATTTAGCCCCGCAAAAGGTTCTTTGTTTTTGATGCTTCGCACCGAAGCCCTTACCGAAAAGCCTTTTTCAATGAGTAGTCTTACTAAGTTGTTACCAAGATGTCCGTTTGCACCGGTGACTAATACCAAATTTTTCTGTGTCATGTTTAATTAATTTAAATGATGACACAAAAGTCATAACCTGATAGTTAAAGCCACTTCACAAATGTTACCTAATTATTTGTTTGCGGATCCTGCTCAAACTTTTTGGATTCATTCCGAGAAACGAAGCAATGTATTGCACCGGAACATGATGAAGTAGCTCAGGATTATTATCAACTAATTTCAAATAGCGCTGCTCTGCTGTCAGTGTGGCCAATTCTTTTGAACGATTTTCATTGTAAGAAAGTGATTGCTGAAAAACCCAAATGCTAAAATCTTTTAGTGCCGCGCTTTGCTGTATAAGTTGGTCTAAATTATTTTTAGATATACGCAATAGTTCACATTCAGTAACACACTCTACATTTTCGTTTGCTTTTGTCTGACTGGTAAAATGCGCATAAGAGGTGATAAACCCTGGTGGACAGTTGAGATGTGTAGTAATTTCCTCGCCTTTATCGTTATAGTGAAACAACCTTACAAAACCTGAAGCAACGAAATAAAGACATTTGGGAATATTGCCTTCTTCTTCGATCACGTGATTTTTAGGAAAAAGAACTGGCTCAAAGTAACGTTTACACAATTCCTTGTCGTTGTTCGAAAGCGTCACTTTTTCAGAAATGAGTTTTAATAAATGTTCGTGCATTTTGTAAAATTAGAAAATCATTTGAGGTTTAGCTTTTAATTGATGCACTGGAGAATCAATCCTGCACTTAAGGATCTCCTACTTCTTAAACTTAATTAAGGTCTCATCAACAAGTCCTTCAATTTCTAAAAAGTTGCTGGCAAGACTCACGATCTCATTTTTAAAATTTTGTAAGTCAATGGCTATCCAACCTTCCATTAACGTAAGCGGTCCATATTTTACGCTTACGTTCTGCCATTTGTATGCGAACTTTTTAAATTCTTTCCTGAATGTTTCCGCAAATTTTCGGCTTTCAATGGAGTAACCTTCTAGCTTTCTCAGTTTCAGTGCATGGATGTTGTAATACAGTTTTTGCTCCTTAATTGTTGAATCATTTATCCAAATAGAAAAGAAAATCCTGGACTTAGAAGTAACGGGATCTTGAAAAGGATTCGCCCATGATTTTTTGTACAGCTTCAAAGCGACAGAGTCCAGGAATACACCTACTGTGATTTCAATTTGATGTTTATCGAATGCACTCTTGTCTAGTTGATCAACTGCGTCCTGAAATATGTTTAAGTATTTTTCAAAGTCCATTGTTTTGAGCATCACCGTATTTTTGTTTTTGAAATACAGATGATTAAACGAAGATAATTGATTTACACTTTGATGTCTCAACTCTGTTCACTTTCTCAATTTCTCCTGTTCACATTTGTACATCTCTCATGCTGTAGTGTCTATTTTTATATGATTTAGGACAGTACTGCACCTGGATTTGTTTTTGTGGGATCGCGCATGGACTCACTGAAATATCCAAAGCTCTATGAATAAATCATATTGGGCAGGTCAAATCCTGCAATTCGATGCAAAACCATCAACAGTCTATAATTCCATTGCGGGCGCCAAACTCCTAATTCTTTTTTTTATCATGGAAGGAATCCTCGGCCCTCGGTTGGCCTTTGCGTCGTGGTTAGGAATACCTGTTCCTGATGTTACGATTCGTATTCCTGCTCTATTGTTGCTCGCGCTAATCCTCGTCAGATCTTTCGCCGGAATTAAGTTCTCTCAAATTGGATTGTACTCTTGGAGATACTGGTCAGCCACGGAGCGTTGGTATTTTATTCAGACGATCATTTTGGTGAACATTATCTTCTGTATGATTCTTCTTTCAAAACTTAAAGTTGTTTTGACCCAGCCTGCGTTGTGGAGCACGGCGATGGATGTGCTACTCATTCACCTGCTT
>DASYTA010000202.1:0-4756 GCA_036002745.1 Cyclobacteriaceae bacterium
CAACTCGGTGCGCAAACTCTACAACATTTTCCCTGCCCAGCGCTTGCATCATTTGCGCGGTAATAGAATTAACAGATCTTGCCATCGCCTGACGAATGGTCATGGTTTTGCCACTTCCCTTAAAAGGAGGTTCTGAATTGTCTGGAAACCACGGAGGCAATCCTGGATCTTTGAGTTGAGGCGAGATATCACGCAGAGTATAAAATGGAGAGTAATCTGATTCCATCGCCAATCCATAAACAAATGGTTTAAAGGTGGAGCCTGCTTGCCGCTTCTGTTGCCGCACGTGGTCGAACTTAAAAAATTTATGATCAATACCACCTACCCAAGCTTTAATATGACCGCTAATTGGGTCCATGGACATCATGCCAGTCTGCAAAAATTGCTTGTAGTAGTATAATGAATCGTAACTATTGAACAACGTATCGCGCTCACCTTTCCAAGAGAAAACAGTCATTGGCTTTTTCTTCTTAAGCATGATCTGAAGAGAGTCTGAGTTTTCGCCATACTTTTCGGCGTACACTTTATATGCTTCAGTTTGCTTAATACGCTTCGCTAAGAAATCTTTGATCTCATGGCCATCTTCATCAACCCATGGATTTTTTCCTCGCAGTTTCCACTCTTTGTAAAATAGTTCTTGATAGGGTTTCATGTGCTCGGCCACCGCTTCTTCGGCATACTTCTGAAGCTTGCTATCAAGCGTGGTGTAAATTTTTAATCCGGAGTTGTAAAGATCAATGCCTCTCTCGTTGCAATAGTTCAATAAATAATTTCCTAGCACTGTTCGGAAATAAGTTGCCAGACCTTCATTTTGATCTTCTACTTTAAAGTTGAGCTTAATGGGCAATGACTTTATCGAATCGAACTGAGCTTGGGTTTTGATCTTGTATCCATGCTTAAATACTTTGTATAAGACTTCGTTGCGCTTTTTTAGTGCATTCTCCGGGTTTCGAGCAGGATTGAATTTTGTTGGCGCTTGTAGCATGCCTACGAGAATTGACGACTCCTGCAAATTCAAGCTGTCAGGTTCTTTGTTGAAATAAGTCTCAGCGGCAACCTTGATGCCGAAAGCGCCATAACTGAACGATGACGTATTGAGGTACATTGCTATGATTTCCTCTTTTGTGAAATTCTCCTCGAGATCTACAGAGATGATCCACTCTTTCGTTTTTTGAATTAGTCGCTTTGGATACTTGCCGAGTTTAGCTAACGGACCATCAAGGTTTTTGTCAGCATTTTGAGTGTAGAGATTTTTGGCAAGCTGTTGCGTCAAGGTGCTTCCACCTCCTGCATTGCTGAGAGTGAGAAGTCCCTTAATTACACGAAGAAATGCCTGAAGGTCGAGGCCAGAGTGTTGGTGGAATCTATGATCTTCTGAGATAAGTAATGTGTTCACTAGATCAGGTGAAAGTTCACTATAATGAACTTGGCTTCGGTTGTATCTAAAATAATGTCCGAGAGAAACTCCGTCAGCTGATAAAATTTCTGACGACAAATCGTTTTCAGGATTCTCAACTTCATGTATACTAGGCATCCCTCCATAAAGACCAAACAGATCAATGCTTACGGTGAAAACATAAAGCGGTAAACCAAGAATAAAAACTAAAAAAGCAATCCATAGATACTTGATTGCTTTAGGTATCCAGGGTTTACGCTGGCGCAACAAAGCGCTGATTTTACTTTTGATAGTTTTTGTCGAAGAAGGTGAGGTACTCATCCAGTGATTTGGTTCGATAAAAAATTTGAAAATTATCCTTGGTGATTACAAAATTATAGAATTTATAATCAGAAAACGGCTTCGTAGTAGCTACTTGAGCGAGGAATTTGTAATAATATCCCATCACCGACTCGCGATCGGGGAATTCCACACACATGGTAAGAGTCTTTTCGTCGAGCCCGAGATTGCTGGTAGTCAGTTTTAATTTAGGATACTCGGCCTTATTGAATTTCTCTAAAACATCTACTACCTGATAAGTTAACCGATCGGAAGAATTATAAACGACAATAAAAAAATGCGGACCCTCTAAGTCTTTACTAAATTGAATGTCTTTAGACTTTTCTACTTTTTCAAGAAATGTTTTTGATGAAGCAACCAGTTGCTCTGCATAATTTTTCAAAGGCTCTTTCGGATATTTTTTTATGAATTCGGCCAATTCGTTTTGATACTTGCTTACATCTTCGGTCCTTCCCATAATTAGAATTTTTAGAAACTCCAGTTGGGGTATGAAATTGGTTTCACCTGATGCCAACGCTTCATTTACTTTTTCCATCGCTGGCTTTAAATTATTCTGCTGATATAAGTGGTAAGCCTCTTTATATATCAGCTTTTGCCGCTCTGCCAGAGCGGTTGTTTCCTTGATATAATCCGGGTTGACAAGAATTCGAGCAAAGGTGGAGTTAGGGAAATCGCGCTGAAGTTGTTGAGCATAGCGTTGGGCCAGTCCATCGTTCTTCTCCTTATGAATTAAATATAATTTATAAAGCACTTCAGGCATATGCTCCGATTTCGGAAAACGTGCCAATAACTTTTCGTACGACTCAGCAGCATTATCTTTTTCATTCAGATTCAAATAGTAGAGATCACCCAAATGAAAATAGGCGTCTTCAATTTTTGCAAGGGCGGCTTTTTTCTGTTCGTCCGTTTTGGGCAATTGAGCGATAATTTTTCCGATCACATCTTCTTTAACTTCCTTCTTTTGTTCTGTGACCTCGGTTTTTTGTTTGTCATTTCCTTGCTGAGCCAATACAGAAGGATCATTCATGGCGTTAGAGCGATTTGACCTGCGCCAATTATCTTCAAGAGAAATCGATCCCCAAATGCGTTGAAATTCGTTTTGTCCTGCTGCTATTAAATCTGGGCTGCCGAAATACCACTCACTTGTATTGGTGTCGTCATTAAGATTTGTGCTGAGGGAAGAAACTACAGATGGAGCGCTGTCTTGTGATCTTTCTTTTTTCTTTTTCTTTTTACCCGAAGCAACATTTTTTTTCTCTTTATTCATGATGGAATCCAAGCGGTGGCGCACCATAGCTGTATCCATCGATGCAAGGAAAAGTATGCTGTCGTTAACAGCTATAGCTTCCGTGTACTTTGCAAATTCACCCAAAATAGATTGGCGCTTTTTGATAGCTTCCAAATCTTCGAAGTCTTTCGGTAAAGCCCCTACCGCACTATCATAATATGCTTTGGCCAGTTTATATTTTTTTAATGAATCAAAATCAATTTGACCGATTCGCAAAAAGGCCATCCCTTGCACACGCTTATTTTTTCCTGCGTGTGCAGAAAGTTTGTAATCCTTTATTGCCTCGTTTAAATTATTTTGTTTTTTTTCAAATTCCCCTAGCTCAAAATAAATCTTGTCTTTGAAGTCCTGATTTTTAGTGTCCTTCAAAAGTTTATCAAATTGTTTTCGCACCAGGCGCTCGTCTCGTTTATTGCCCAGTTGCGCAACCTGTGCCATGTTCAATCTCGCGAAGAAATCAATTTCATAATCAGGATTGGTGGCCAAACATTTTCTATAAAAGTTGTAGGCTTCAGAATTAAACCCAAGCTTCTGATACACCTGCCCGACAATGAAATAGATTCTACCCTTTCGATCTTTTCGAGTCAGTAAAGTGTCTGCCTTCGAAAGGTTGTTCACCATGTTATCATAATCATTTCGGATTTGATAATAGTTAGCCTTCTCCAGGTATAATTTTTTTTGATTGCTGCGATTCAGTTTTTCTTTTTCTAAATAGTGAAATGCTTCTTCAGCCCGATCGTAATCACCCATTTCGCTAAACGTGCGAACCAAACCAAGCAAGGCGGCATGGCGTAAATGAACATCCTTGCTTTTGGTATTGACATACTTAAATGTAAGAATGGCATTCTGCCAATCGCAGGAATAGAGACGCGCTAATCCCACCATATAATAATTATCGTCAACCCATCGGCTGTTGGGATGATACTGAATGGACTTCGATGCCATCTTGATAATTTCTTCTGTATCTTTTTTGTAGCTTTTTGCTAGTACTGTGTCCAGCCTAGGGTACAACAGCAAGATTTTATTGTGGTCATCATCAAGGCTTTTTAAAATCAATTTCTCTACTTCCAGCGCCCCTTCTTTTGCATAGAAGTATCCGTTGAAATGAGCGGTCATGTTGTGAAAGAAATTGCTGGTGACGTTGTTTTGCTCAACAGAGCATCCGGCTAAAAGAATTAGCAGCAGAAAAAAGCAATATAAATTTCGGGTTTTGATCACGTGCAACCTCAAATATCAGGATAATTTTGAACGATAAGCCAAGAAAAGTATTGTGATACAAAGATTTCCAACATAGAACAAAACCCCATTTTCGTGATGGTATTTAGGGATCTGATTAATATGTCTAATTTTGTGAAATTTTTCAGAATAATTGAAGGCTAAAAAGACAATATCAGATCGACTTACAGTGCGCTATCAATTGGTGGTGCGTAACGAAGAAAACCTGGCTGAGAAAACCACAGTCTCGTTTACCTATGCCAAGCTTTTGGTGATATCCACTGCTCTTTTCCTTTTGATTTTTATTTCTAGTCTTTTCCTATCAAAAACATTATTAGCCAAATGGTTTGATCCTAAGTATGAACAGGCGGCTCAAAAAAAACAACTGATACAACTTGCGCAGCGTCTTGATTCTTTAGCAATAGAAGAAGATCGGAAAGAAAAATTTATTCAAAACTTTCAACGAATTCTTAGAGGAGATACTTCCAGTGGATTTGTTGATCCTGCCAAAGTATTAA
>DASYTA010000203.1:0-8580 GCA_036002745.1 Cyclobacteriaceae bacterium
CAACGACTGAGTTGCGTGAATGTGAGTTTGTTTAGTGCTATCGGAATGACGTAGGCAAGGCTGGCACCTAGCACCAGTAAACAAAAGATCTTATCATTCCGATGATATATAGCAAGAAGGATCGCAATTAAAAACAAAAGAACAGCAATCAAGTTTGTGATTGTAATGTTTCTACTTTCTGAACTGGATTGGCCGCTAAACGTACCTGCTCGAAGGATATGAAGGAGGAAAGTTTTCAGAAAAATAATGCTTTCGCTTTTTTTATTTTAACGCAAATATCCTAAAATTAACAAAAATAAAGTCTATGGAGCGTTTTGATCTTGTTGTAATAGGAGCGGGCCCTTCGGGCTATGCCGCTGCGATGCGAGCAATTGATTTCAAGAAGAAAACTTTACTAATTGAAAAAAGTAAAGTGGGTGGTGCAGGCGTTACTAATGGTGCGCTGTCTTCAAAAACATGGTGGGAGCTATCTCGTGAGGCGTCAGCTTTTCGGAAAAGCCTTAAGCGGTACAATATTAAAGCACCAGCTATCAACTATAAAGAAATACAAAATGAAGTGCGCAAAGCGGTGCAAGAGCGCAAGTCCATGCTGGAAGAGCATATGGATATGCTGAAGACTTCAAATTACTCTCAGCTTTTACAATTCAAAACCGGTACGGCAAGTTTGACGGATAAAAATCATGTTGAGATTGTTCATGGTGCCCAAACAGAAACGGTGTGGGCTGATAATATTATTCTTGCCACAGGAAGCCGACCGCGTTATTTACCCGACTTGCCCATCGATGAGAAAATTGTAATGACCAGCGATGGCATTGAGAATATGGAAGACTTTCCGGAAAGCATGGTGATAGTAGGAGCGGGGGTAATAGGTTGCGAATTTGCAACTATATTTTCCGGTTTCGGAAGGACCAAAGTTCATTTGATTGACAAGGGTGATAGAATTTTACCTTTTGAAGATGAAGATGTGGTGAACATCATTGAGCGCAACATGGAGAACAATGGCGTTCTCATACATCGCAATTCAAGACTAATATCCATGAACCAAGTGAACGGAAGAGTGGAGTACGAACTTGAATACAATGATGGAAGCAGAGAAACCTTTAATGTAGAGAAAGCACTTGTTTCCGTGGGTCGCGTTGCTAACCTAGAAGATTTGTGGAATGATAAAGTGGGTATCGATATTTCTAAACGAGGCATTGACAACAACGATACTCAAACCAACGTGCCGAACATTTATGCTGTTGGAGATTTGACAGCCGATATTTCTTTGGTCAATGTAGGTGAATTAGAAGGTCGTTATGCTGTTGAAAAAATCTTTGGTAAACCAATGCGTCAATTGGTTTATGAAAACATCAGCACGATAATGTTCTTAAGCCCTGAAGTAGCTGGCGTTGGTTTGAATGAAACCCAGGCCAAGGATCAAAAGATTAATTATAAAGTGGTAACTTTGGAATACAGCACTATTCCGAGAGCGATCGCTAAACGAAATACACAAGGTTTTATTAAACTGCTGGTAACGAATGACGATGCCATGAAAATCTTAGGCATGAAAGTGGTTGGTAACAATGCTAGCAGTGCAATTCAGGCTGTAGCAGTTTTGATCTCGATGGACAAAGGTATTGAAGAACTGGCGGAGTGTGTTCATCCTCATCCCAGTATTACAGAAGGGATTCAGGAATGTGTGCGCATGTTGATGGGGAAGTCGTTATTTAAGCCGACTGCATTGCGAGGAAAACTTTCATGCAGAAAGTGCGTTGATGGTGTGTATGAAGATATTGTATTCTGATAATAAAATATGAGGCTCTTTATTTTTCTTTTGCTTGCCCTTGGGCTTTTCTCGTGTTCGAGCGAAAAGACGTATCAATCAAACGCAGCAAGATCAAAACAACAATATGAGCAAATCAATTTTGTTGAGTTGATGAAAAAATACATGGATAAGAATACAGTGAATGAAAGTGTTGAGGGTATTTATTCAGTGTCACTTGTAGTAGTCAAGAAAAGCAAAGGACTTTTTGCTTCAGAAGCCAAAGAACGAGTCGTTCTCCAAAAAGATAATTTTGCACAGGTAGCAATTATTCGCGACAATTCAAGAAATAACAGAGAGTTTATTGAAATTCCCATTGATAAAAATTATCTTCCCTCTTATTCTATCCGTGGTGAGTTCACCTCCTTGTCGGAAGGAAATATTCTTGTTTTGAAGCACTTTGAGCCAAAGGGAAAAGAACTGATCTACTCCTTTACTTTCGATAGAGAAAAAGATATCCTTGATGGCATTGGGACGGAGACCAATGGTGGTGTGATTTACACTTACAAGCTGACATTTGCAAAGCTTTATCCTAAAAAGCAAACGGTCGCCACGAATTAAAATCTATTTTGCTTCAGAGTGACGTTGCTTTAGAATTGACACAACGTCTTCCAATTTATGTCCTTTAGCAGTCAACAACAGCAAATAGTGGTACATCAGATCGGCAGCTTCGTTGAGAAATAAAGTCTTGTTGTCGTCTTTCGCTTCGATCACTAACTCAACAGCTTCTTCACCTACTTTTTGAGCAATTTTATTAATACCTGAATCAAGCAGACTATTTGTGTACGACCCCGGTTTTGGATTCTTTTTTCTATCGAGAATTATTCTTTCCAAGAAACTCAGCCCATTGGTTTCATTTTTTTTTCCGAAGCAGGTATCTGTCCCGGTATGACATGTTGGCCCTTGGGGTTGAGCTTTAATTAATAATGCATCGTTATCGCAATCCTGGTCGATGCTGACGAGGTTTAAGTAGTTTCCTGAAGTTTCACCTTTAGTCCACAGTCGATTTTTAGTTCTGCTAAAGAAAGTAAGCCTTTTACTGGCAATTGTTTTTTGAAGAGCTTCCTCATTCATGTAACCCAGCATCAGCACGTTCAATGTCTTTTCGTCTTGAACGATGCACGGGATTAATCCATTTGATTTCTTGAAGTCCAATTTTGAAATGTCCATACTGGTTAAAGCCTTACGGGTATCTGATAATTTTTTAAATAAGATTTTAAATCTGGAATAGCGATTTCGCCAAAATGAAAAACGCTTGCTGCCAGTGCAGCATCTACTTTTCCTGCACTAAATACTTCTGCAAAGTGAAAGGGAACCCCGGCGCCTCCTGAGGCAATCACAGGAATCGTAAGGAGGTCATTTAATTTCTTAAGCGCATCAATCGCGAAACCATTTTTAGTTCCATCATGATCCATACTGGTAAATAAGATTTCACCAGCACCTCTTTCCTGGCCTTCCTTTGCCCACGAAAACAATTTTTTGTCAGTAGGCTTAGTGCCCCCATGAGTGCGAACAGCCCACTGATTATCCGATTTACCAGCATCAATGGCAAGTACAATGAATTGAGAGCCGAACGCTTTGGCAAGCACATTGATGAGATCGGGATTCTTTACTGCGGCGGAGTTGATGCTTACTTTATCAGCTCCTGCTTCGAGCAAGGGAGCAACATCTTCAATTGAACTAATTCCTCCACCTACCGTAAATGGGATGTTGATACGAGAAGCTATTTTTTTCACCAGCTCGGAAAATGTTTTTCTTTTTTCATTGGTTGCAGAAATATCAAGAAATAATAATTCATCAGCGCCTTGTTCTGCGTAAGCTGCGGCTAGTTCTACCGGATCGCCTGCATCTCGTAGATCAACAAAGTTGATTCCTTTTACAGTGCGGCCATCCTTGATGTCAAGGCAGGGTATTATTCGTTTGGTGAGCATGAAATAAATATCAAAGACCTAATTGTTGACTTGCCATTTTCTTTAGTTGTTTCAAACTAATTCTTCCTTCATAAATGGCCTTGCCAATAATAGCACCATTAACACCGAGCTCTTTTAGCTTTTGTAAGTCCTTGATCGATGAAACTCCTCCACTCGCATTTATTTTCAGGTTGGGAAAACGTTCTTTTATTTTTTTATAAAGATCGAAGTTAGGTCCTTTCAACATGCCATCCGAACCGATGTCGGTGCAGGTGAGATAGGTGAGTCCTTCCTTAATGAATTGATCTGCAAGATCCAGAACCCTATAATTAGCCGACTCCAACCAACCATTAATCATTATGTTCTCATTTCTTACATCTGCACTGAGAATAAAATTATCAGAGCCATATTTCTTAAGCCAATGAACAAATTTTTCCGGTTGTTTAATTGCTAAACTACCCACGTTGATTTGGTTAACTCCTAAATCCAATAAGTACTCTACCTCCTCATCTTCTGAAACTCCGCCACCGAAATCAACTGTCAATGCAGTTTTTCCTTGAATTTCTTCTATAACATCCCAGTTTACGACTTTACCTTTTTTGGCTCCGTCCAAATCGACAAGATGTAAATATTCTAGGTCAGCATTTTGAAACTCCAATGCCACGTCTACAGGATTTTCACGATAGATTTTCATTTGCCCAAAGTCACCCTGGGTCAGGCGCACACATTTTCCATCAATAATATCAATAGCGGGAATAAGCCTCATGTTTGCCATGTTACTTATAATTTAGAAAGTTTTGTAAAACGACTTCTCCAACTTTGGCTGATTTTTCAGGGTGAAACTGAACGGCATAAAAATTCTCCTTCTTCATGGCAGCACTAAATGGTTCGGTATAATTAGTAACAGCGGATGTGAATGGACTGACCGGCACGTAAAAGCTGTGAACGAAATATACGAATTGATCTTTCAAACTGCTATCCAGCCAATCTGATGTTTTTGTTAACGAATTCCACCCCATGTGGGGTACTTTGTGTGTGGTATCAGGCTTGAACAGTTTTACCGTTTCGTCAAATATTCCAAGGCAGGGTGTACTATTTTCCTCTGAGAACTTGCACATCAATTGCATACCTAAACATATTCCCAGTACAGGTTGTTTTAGATCTCGGATGAGTTGATCCATTTTTCTTTCTTTAAGATAACTCATCGTAGAACTAGCTTCACCCACTCCAGGAAAAATTACTTTGTCTGCTTTCGTGATTGATTCCGCATTGTCTGTAATTTCAAAATCAATATTCAACCGCTCCAGGGCAAATGCTACTGACCTGATATTTCCTGCGTTGTATTTTATTACAGCTATCTTCATCAAAGAGTGCCTTTAGTGCTTGGTAATTGATCTCCGTCTTTTTTCACTGCCATCTTTATTGCTTTAGCAAACGCTTTAAAAATAGCTTCGATCTTGTGATGCTCATTTGTTCCCTCAGCTTTTACATTAAGGTTGCATTTTGATGCATCACTGAATGATTTGAAAAAGTGATAAAACATTTCTGTTGGCATCTCGCCAATTTTTTCTCTTTTAAATTCTGTTTCCCAAACCAACCATGCTCGCCCGCCAAAATCAAGGGCAACTTGTGCCAAACAATCGTCCATTGGTAAACAGAATCCATAGCGCTCAATGCCACGCTTGTCACCAAGCGCCTTTAAAAATGTTTCACCTAGTGTAATGGCAGTATCTTCAATGGTGTGATGTTCATCGATATGAAGATCACCTTTTGCGTCAATCTGTAAATCAATTAAGGAATGTCTTGCAATTTGCTCGAGCATATGATCAAAAAAGCCAAGCCCGGTTTGGATGTTGGCTTTTCCGGTTCCGTCGAGGTTTACAGTAATGGTTATGTTGGTTTCCTTAGTGGTCCGCGTTGTTGATGCAATTCGTTTTTGTTTTACTGTTTCGTAAACTTTCTCCCATGAATTAGTAATCAAAACACAACTTTCGGTTAATCCTTTTTCGTTCACATCATTTTGCGAACTTCTGCTGTTGAACAGAATTCCTTTCGCTCCTAAATTTTTTGCGAGTTGAATATCGGTGAGCCGATCACCAATAACGAAAGAATTCGCCAAGTCATATTCGCCGTTCAGATATTGAGTTAGCATTCCGGTTCCTGGCTTACGGGTGGGTTTGTTTTCTTCAGGAAAAGAACGATCGATGAAAATATTATTAAATTTTATTCCTTCTCCATCCAACGTTTTGATGATGAGATTCTGAACAGTCCAAAATGTTTCTTCAGGAAAACTTGAAGTGCCAAGTCCATCTTGATTAGTCACCATCGCAAGCTCGTAATCAGTTTCTCTTGCAATTCTTCCAAGCCATGTAAAGACACCGGGAATAAATTCAAGTTTATCCAAACTGTCAATTTGAGGATCGTTGGCGGGCTCAATATTGATAGTTCCATCGCGATCTATAAATAAGACTCTCTTCATAGTTTCTTCAATTCATCAAGAAGTATTTGATTTTCCTTTGGTGTGCCAATCGTGATGCGAAGGCAATCATCGCACAAGATAACATTGGATCGGTCACGCAACACAATCCCTTTACTTAATAAGTTGTCGTAGACGTTCTTGGCGTTCTTCACCTTAACAAGCAAGAAATTGGAATCGGAAGGATAAACATGTTCAACAATTTTTGACTCTAGTAGCTTAGCTTCGATTAATTTTCTTTGATTAACAACTTCTTTGACTTGCTGATCTTTGTCTTTAACATTTTGGAGTCTCTTCAGTGCTAATGATTGTGTAATCGAACTTATGTTGTAAGGAGGCTTGATTTTGTTGAGTAATGAAATTATTTCAACAGATGCAAAAGAGATTCCCAGCCGCAGCCCGGCTAGTCCCCAGGCCTTAGAAAGAGTTTGGAGGATAACAAGGTTCTTGTTTTGATCGAGCAATTCCGTAAAGCTCAAACTGTTTGTAAAATCAATGTAGGCTTCATCGACAACCACTAATCCTTTAAAATTCTTGATCACTTCAATTACTTTTTCTCTTGTCAATAGGTTGCCTGACGGATTATTAGGGCTGCAGAGAAAAATTATTTTTGTTTGAGGCGTTACAGCTGCAAGAGTTGTTGCGACATCAAGATCAAAGTTTTTAGTTAGACTAACGGAATTGATTTTAACATCATTAATGGAAGCGCTTACCGCATACATCCCGTATGTAGGTTGAGGAATCAATACTTCATCCTTCCCTGGCTCGCAGAAAGCGCGAAACAATAGGTCAATAGCTTCATCACTTCCGTTTCCTAAAAAGATTTGACTGGCATTTACTTTTTTTAATTCACCAATTCTATTCTTAAGTAATTTCTGATGCGGATCGGGATATCGATTATAGTCAGTTGGGTAGGGGTTTTCGTTGGCATCAAGAAACACAGATGCTTCGCCTTCGAATTCATCACGTGCGGAAGAATAAGGTTTCAACTTTAAAACGTTTCCTCTTACTAATTTATTAATGTCTATTTCCATTGAGAATTTGCAAATTGATTATTGATTAATTCTTACCCTCACTGCTTCAGCGTGTCCTTTTAGTTGCTCAGCTTCAGCCATCAGTTCAATCGCCGGCCCAAGGTTGTTCAATCCTTCTTTCGAAATCTTTTGAATGGTGATGTATTTCAGGAAACTCTCGAGAGAAACTCCTCCGTAACTTTTTGCGAAACCATTGGTGGGAAGAGTGTGATTTGTTCCTGATGCATAATCTCCAGCTGACTCCGGAGTGAACTGTCCCAGAAAAATAGAACCAGCATTTTTTATTTTATCGACAATCGTATCTGAGTCGACTGTGTTTATTATTAAATGTTCTGGAGCGTAATTGTTAATGAACTCTATTGCTATTTCTTTTTCCAGAATTATCGCGCGACTGTTAACTAAAGCTTCCTTTGCGATTTCTTTTCTAGGTAATTTTTTTAACTGAATGTTAATTTGATCAAGCACACTCTTTACAATTTTTTCATTGGACGTGACCAACATCACCTGACTATCGGCTCCATGCTCTGCTTGCGAAAGGAGATCGGCAGCAACATATGATGGATTTGCATTTTCATCGGCCCAAACTAAAACCTCCGATGGACCAGCCGGCATGTCAATAGCGGTTCCTTCAAGGTTTACTTGTTGTTTCGCCTTAGTAACATATTGATTTCCGGGCCCAAAGATCTTACTTACAGGAGAGATGCTTTCAGTGCCGTATGCCAACGCAGCAATTGCTTGTGCGCCGCCGACTTTAAAAATATTTCTTATTCCGGTGAAGTTGGCAGCAAAAAGAATCGCAGGATTTACTTTTCCATTTGAATCGGGTGGAGTGCAAAGAATTACTTCTTCGCATCCGGCTAACTTAGCAGGAATACTGAGCATTAATACTGTTGAGAACAATGGAGCGGATCCTCCTGGAATATAGATACCGACTTTTTGAATAGGCTCCGCCTTACGCCAACAAACTACGCCAGGCGTTGTTTCAATTTTAATACTTTCTCTTTTTTGTGCAGCATGAAACTTCTCAATGTTTTTTGCGGCAGTCTCAATTGCTTTTTTTAAATCTGCGGGAACACTAGCAATTGCTTCTTTAATTTCATTTTCAGAAACTTTAAGATCTCCCAATTTGATCTTGTCGAATTGCAGTGTCAGCTCACGCAATGCTTCATCCCCTGAAGTTTTTACTCTGGCCAAGATGTTTTTCACTGATCCCTCTAAAAATTCCAGATTCAGTTGCGGCCTTTGACAAAGCTCATTCCAGGTTTCCTTTGCGGGATTGTTTAATACTTTCATATCCTTAATGAATTAAGCTATCATTTTTTCAATTGGTATAACTAAAATCCCTTCAGCTCCGAA
>DASYTA010000204.1:0-7949 GCA_036002745.1 Cyclobacteriaceae bacterium
CGCTGGGAAAAGGAGAGAGAACTAAGTCACGAACTTTACAACTCAGGCCATCTTTATGAAGCGGCAGCTGCTCACTATCACGCGACTGGCAAAAAGAATTTGTTAGACATCGCATTGAAGAATGCTGATCTTGTCTGCAGCACTTTTGGTCACGATAAGAAACACGTGGCACCCGGTCATGAAGTTGTGGAAATGGGTTTGGTGAAACTCTATCGTATCACTGGTAAGAAAGAATATTTAGAAACAGCCAAATACTTTATTGAAGAGAGAGGTCATTATGCTGGCTATGACGCTTCAAGCAAAGATCTCTGGAAAAATGGTGCTTATTGGCAAGACCACATTCCAGTGGTAGAGCAGAAGGAGGCTCTTGGTCACGCTGTGAGAGCCGGATATCTCTATGCTGCTATCGCCGATGTTGCAGCACTTACTGGTGATAAAGATTTTATAAAAGCAATTGATTCAATCTGGAACAATGTGGTGCGCAAGAAAATTTATGTGCAGGGTGGTATCGGAGCTATTGGCGATGGTGAGCGCTTTGGTGAAAATTACGAATTGCCGAACGCAACGGCTTATAATGAAACATGTGCCGCTATTGCAAATGTCTACTGGAACCATCGCATGTTCCTTCTGCATGGAGAGTCCAAGTACATCGACATCTTGGAGAAATCATTATACAATGGATTGATCTCCGGTGTGGGCATGGATGGGAAATCATTTTTCTATACCAATGCGATGGAAATAAAGAACATGTACTCACACAAAGATATGGAGGCTGAACGTTCCGGTTGGTTTACATGCTCTTGTTGTCCTACTAACATCACACGTTTAATACCTTCGGTGCCCGGATATGTTTATGCTCAAAAGAACAATGATATTTATGTGAATCTTTTTGTTAGTGGCAATGCTTCTTTTACTGTTGATAAAAAACTCGTGGAGATCGAACAGAGAAATAACTATCCATGGGATGGTAACCTGACTTTCAATATCAATCCAAAATCACAATTAGCATTTAACTTATTGGTGCGCCTTCCGGGGTGGTCGCAAAATGAAGCCATGCCATCTGATCTGTATGCATTCGAGTCACCTTCGGATAAAAAAGTATCGATCACCATTAACGGTAAAGCGGTTGATTATACAGTAGTGAATGGTTACGCCGTGCTATCTAAAATCTGGAAGAAAGGTGATGTGGTTCAAGTAAATTTACCGATGGAAGTGAGAAGGGTAGTAGCTAGTAAAAATGTAAAAGACGATATAGGCAAGGTGTCACTTCAGCGTGGACCTCTTATGTATTGCGCAGAGTGGCCTGATAACAATGGCAAGACCAGTAATATCATTTTGCCGAAGAATGCTCAATTCGCGACCGAATTTAAAAGTGATTTACTTCACGGTGCCACTGTGATAAAATCAGAGACTCCTGCTATCGTTATTTCTGGAAATGTAGTTTCTACCATCAATCAGAATTTCACAGCTATACCATATTACGCTTGGGCACATCGTGGCAGGGGTGAAATGGAGGTGTGGTTTCCAGAAGAAGTAAAGAATGTTGACATCCTCTCAAAATAGTATTGGCAGCGTTTTGGCCGGTTGCACTAACGATTCTTTGCTATGTCAAAATTTTATCAACTGGATAATTGCTGATTTTTCAAAGATTGAAAGCCAGAGTAAAAAAAACGATTCGTTTTTTAAATAACATTTTCTAAATAGCACCTCGTAAATAATTAAATCATCAAACAATAATATCAAATGGGATTACTTCAAACTTTAGATTGGATCGTTATAGCAGCATACTTCGGGGTTCTCCTGGGTGTTGTTTGGTGGGTAGTGAAGAAGAGCAAAGATGAGTCTGCCGATTATTTTCTTGCTGGCCGCAATTTAAGCTGGTGGATTATTGGTGCATCGATTTTTGCATCCAACATTGGCTCAGAACATATTGTGGGCTTGGCCGGTTCTGGAGCTAAGGATGGTGTGGCTTTAGCACACTATGAATTTCATGCGTGGTGTCTTCTGGTGCTAGCTTGGGTGTTCGTTCCTTTTTACGCGCGCTCGCTTGTCTTTACGATGCCTGAATTTCTTGAAAAAAGATTTTCAGTTTCTTCGCGCTATGTTCTCTCTATTGTTTCGATCGTAACATTTATTGTTTCAAAAATCGCTGTAGGGATATTTGCGGGCGGTGTAGTATTTGCGACGCTGCTACCTGAACTTCAAATAACTATTGGGGGCACGTTGATCGATAGTTTTTGGATCGGTTCAATTCTCGTTATTCTTATGACGGGCCTGTACACCGGTATTGGTGGCATGCGGGCTGTAGCATACAATGATGCCGTTCAAGTAGTAGTATTGATTTTAGGTTCGACTATGTTAACTGCTTATGGATTAATTCAGTTGGGAGGGTGGAGCGAATTGAAAGCGATCTGCGGATCTGAAATGTTTAATCTCTGGAAACCGTTAACACCTGTTGGTGTTGAAAGCAGTTGGGCACCTGTGTTAGAAAAAAATGCGACAGGCCAAATCATCAAACAGGCTTGGTATTTCAATGGAGATTTTCCTTGGCTTGGTATGGCAATCTGTGCACCAGTTATAGGTCTTTGGTATTGGTGTACTGATCAGTACATTGTTCAACGCGCGCTTGGTGCTCCTAATGAACAAGTTGCGCGAAGGGGAAGCATCTTCGCTGCGTTCTTAAAATTATTTCCTGTTTATCTTTTTATCATTCCAGGCTTAATCTGTTTCGCTCTCGCGAAGAGTGGCAAAGTTCCAGGACTTGATATCGTTTATGATCCTGCTACTGGAAAAGCAACGTCACACGCACAGGCTGCATTTCCTTTGATGGTTCAATATCTTTTGCCAACTGGTCTTCGTGGTATTGTTGTGGCGGGATTGCTTTCAGCGTTGATGGGATCATTAGCCGGCGTGTTCAATGCATGCTCAACTTTATTTACAATTGACATTTATCAAAAACTTCGCCCTGAGGCGAGTCAATCCCAGATGGTGCGCATGGGGCGAATTGCTACTGTAGTGATGGTGTTGATTGCCCTCGCATGGATTCCAGTCGTGCAAGGCGCAACCGGGTTATATAATTATTTACAGTCTGTTCAAGGATACCTCGCCCCGCCAATCTTTGTTGTGTTTTTCTTTGGCGTATTCTGGAAACGCCTTAATGCGCAAGGTTGCTTGTGGGCAATGATTGTAGGGTTTGCTGTAGGGCTTTTCCGCATGTTGGTGGACACACCCATTACACTCGGAGTAATAAATTCCTACGAGCAAGGCTCTTTTCTTTGGATTGTAAGCAATATTAACTTTCAATATTTCAGCATTCTGATCACCATCATTTCCGCTATTGTAATGATCGTTGTTAGCTACATGACGAAAGAACCGGACTATGCAACGTTAAAGAACTTAACCTTTGGAACTAGAACCGATGAACATCTTGCTGACTCACAAGCAAGCTGGGATTGGCGTGATATTGCAACCTCAATTTTTGTTCTTGCAGGTATCATCGGAGGTTACATTTACTTTACAGGATAGTGTAACACGTTGCTCATTCACAACAAGCTTCAATGAAATGAAGCTTGTTGTCTTTTTGGGGAATTAAGAATGTTCATTGATCAAATTAAATTCGTTAAAGCTAATTTCAATGAATAAAAGAGCATTTCTAAAAGCATCAACCGCCATGATTGCAGGTACATTTTTTTCGCCACTACTTTCATCACAAGAAAAAAAACCATTGACGAATTGGTCTGGTAACTTAACCTACAGCACCAGCAATGTTTTCACACCCAATTCAATTCAGCAGGTACAAGAATTTGTAAATCGCTTGGCCAAGCTGCGAGCCCTTGGCTCCAAACATTCATTTAACGCCATTGCTGATAGCAACAAAAGTTTAGTTTCTACGGCAGGCTTAAACAGAATTTTGAGTTTAGACAGATCAGCAAATACCGTTACTGTTGAAGCAGGGATAAAGTACGGTGAGCTTTGTCAGTATCTTCATGAAAACGGATATGCACTTCATAACCTAGCGTCTCTTCCTCACATTTCTATTGCTGGAGCTTGCTCTACTGCCACACACGGCTCGGGTGTAATGAATGGAAACTTGGCAACGCAAGTTTCAGCCATTGAATTTGTGAAAGCAGACGGAGACATAGTAACATTATCTCGAAATGACGGTGAGTTATTTAATGGTGCAGTGGTTGGCTTAGGGGCGCTGGGCATCGTAACTAAAATTACTCTTGACTTACTTCCAACATTCAACATGCATCAAGTTGTTTACCGCAACTTGCCGATGGATGCACTCGAGAATAATTTCGAAGCAATCATGTCAAGTGGATATAGTGTAAGTCTCTTCACAGACTGGAAAAATAAAAACATTAACGAAGTTTGGATCAAAAGTCATGTTGAGGGAAACACATTAAATTCTTCTTCTCCTGAATTTTATGGAGCAAGGCTTGCATCCAAAAACATGCATCCCATAGAAGATCAACCGGCTGAAAATTGTACTGATCAAATGGGTGTGCCTGGTGTTTGGTACGAGCGATTACCTCATTTTAAAATGGGATTCACACCAAGTGCTGGAAAGGAATTACAAGCTGAATACTTCATACCATTTGAACATGGATATAAGGCTATGATGGCAGTTGAAAAGTTGCACGAGAAGATATCTCCGCACGTATTCATTTCTGAAATCCGATCTATTGCTGCTGACAATCTTTGGATGAGTCCGTGCTACAAAAAAAGGTGTGTTGCAATTCACACAACATGGAAGCAAGAGGATGTAGTAAGGGATTTACTTCCTCTTGTTGAGCAACAGCTAGCTCCATTTAATCCGATTCCTCATTGGGGAAAGCTATCTGCACTAGCTCCATCGCTTGTGCAAGCTAGGTTTGAGAAGCTAAAAGACTTTAAGCAATTGATGCACCAATACGATCCCAAAGGAAAATTCAGAAATGAATTTTTGGATAAAAGTCTTTTCAGTTAGCAGCCTACGAAACAGAGACGCACATTATCATTGAAGCACTTCCAATTCAACTCGGGCATTTTTGCGAGCGTTCGGGCTGTCTTTATCATAGATTTGATTCACTCCACCCCAGCCAACTACTTCAATACGATCTTCTGCAATTCCTTGAACAACGAGCCAGTCTTTGATTACTTGTGCACGTGCAGCAGACAACTCTTTTGCTGAACCAGTCTTCTCAACCCGATCGCTAGAAAGAGCAAAGAAATTTTTACTTGGTCCAGCGTAAATTATTTTTCCACGGCCGTTGCTGTTGGTGTAACCATTCAAGCGAATACGTGTTGTGGGATTGTCCTGTAGTGTCTCTAGTAATGCGTTTAGTTGCTCGCTGCTATTGGGAGTCATGATGGCGGCATCATTAAAGAAGGCAACTTTAGATAATGTAAACTCCTGGCCCTTCACCATTTTCTCTAAAGGAAAAATGAATTGGAAGTAGCTGCCAAATAGAGTTACGTTTTGTTGGATTGTATCTTGCTCAGTTGTGTAATACCCAATATCTAGTTGCATGTCTTTGTAACCAAATGCAGAAGCAACCAGTGAGAGTTTACCTGATTTTGTTCTTGGATCAGGAAGATTGAGGTAGCGATTACTTTTTACAACAGTCAGTTGTTTGGATTTTTCGGTATCAATGACCTTGATATCAGCATCAATAAGCTTACCATCGCGATCCCGAAATACGCTCATAAAAACGGGCGTGTTACCAAGATGCTGAGGCCTGGTGATAGGTTTCATTGGAGGATTCTCAATGTACTCAGTGACAATGATGGGCTCTTTAGGCGCAGGAATAGTTTCTTTAACAACAACATCCTCAACCGGATCACCCTCCTTAATCTCACGGCCGTCTTTTATCTTAACGACCCATGCAGTTGCAAACTCAGGCTTTTTTCTAACTTCAGTCATTGCCTTAACTGCGTCACTGAAATGGTCAAAATCAAAAGTTTGAAGAAAAACGTAGATAAAATTCTTTCCTTTTTCAAGGCCGTAGCCCGAAGTCAAACCACGTTTATTAAGAGATTCAGAATAAACTCTCGCTTCTTTTTCTTGCCGTTCGCTATAAGTTGCCACCACAATGTGATAGCCATTTCCAATGAGTTCGACTTCAGCAGCAAAAGCGGGGTAGGAATGTGCGCCCCATAAAAAGGCACATAGAAGGAAAGTTATTTTCATATAGATTTTAAGCCAGATTTCAACAAAGACCCGCAATAATAAATAATTTGACGTAGTGGATCAATACGACTAGCAAGAGATTATTAGTGGAGTGAGTATTTACCATAAATGATTTAACAAGCGAAAAGTCAAGGTTAAAACTATCCACTTCGTATTCTTTGGATAAAGGCGTAATTACCAAGATGATAGTTAGCGTTGCTTCATAGATGTTAGCGTTGTATTAAAATACAGTCAGGAGCGTTTGAGGATCATTATAAATAAACTTTTATCTCATTAAGCCGATTGAATATTGAAGTATTGGCAGGAATTGCATTTTAATCAGAGATACCAACTGTTGGTACTACTGGTTTGTGGGAGTCTCACGTGAGGTCCCCTTTTTTCAACCCATCATTATTGGCTGTTATATTCTATTTGATTGGCAAGTTCGTATCGCATCTATAATGTAAGTTTGTTTAACACAAATCAATGCCTATGAAAACTTCGCAGTTTTTATTGTTCACCTTCTTACTAACAATTTCCATTTCTAAACTTAACGCTCAAGGCACGCTGTGGGGAGAAACCAGTAATGGTGGTGCTACCGGAGGCGGCACTGTGTTTAAAACAAATTACGATGGCACAGGCTTTACAAAAATCAAAGACTTTGTGCTTGATGTGCCTGGTAATAATCCTAATTCAAGGCTGTCAATTGGCCCTAGTCCAAATTTAAATGGAAAGTTATATGGATATTCTATTGGCAGCGGAACGTATAGTCTGGGCCTCATTTTCCAATATGACCCGGCTACTAATGCCTACACAAATGTATTTGACTTTGACGGAACAAATGGAGCTACCCCTGAAGGCGCTTTGCTTCTTTACGGAACTAAATTTTACGGTGTTACTTATAATGGAGGCATCAATGGTGCAGGAACACTCTTTGAGTTTGATCCTGCAACAAACTCTTTAACTAAGAAAGTAGATTTTCAATTGACCTCAACAGGAGGCATACCAAGCGGATATCTCACTCTGTTCAACAATAAATTGTATGGCACTACTTCTAATGGAGGGGCGAATAATGCTGGTACAATATTCGAGTTCGATCCTGCAGCGGCTTTGGGTTCTAACATTGTCAAAAAATATGATTTCAATAATACCGATGGCGGAGTGCCGCTTGGCGAGCTGACTGTTTCAGGTAGTCGGATCTATGGAACAGCTCTGGTGGGTGGTGCTAACAATAAGGGCGTAATCTATGAGTTTGATCCAGCTGGGGCTGCAGGGAGTAATTATGTAAAGAAAGTAGATTTTGATGGAGCCACTTTGGGCTCTGATCCTCGTACCGGGCTTGTCTTAGTTTCAGGAACAATGTATGGAATAGCAAATGGTGGTGGTGCCAATTCAAGTGGAACAATCTATACCTATGTTCCTGGCGCTACCAACGCTTCTAAGAAGGAAGATCTACCATCAAGTAACTATGTTTCTTACGGTACGGGTACTTTGCTTTATGCCAACGGACTTCTTTATGGAAACACGCTTGAATATATGTTTAGTTATGATCCAACTCAACCGACAGGAAGTGGGTTTACTAAAGTGAGAGATTACGATTATTATTCTACTGGCACCGATGTTTTAGGGGGCTTCACGTTGGCTCCCTCCGGAAAAATATACGGGCTAGCCGGAACTGCGGGATTAGCCCAGGCTGGTGCAATTATTGAATATGATCCTACAGTGAGTGTTACTATTTCCAATCCTCCCACCAATCCTCAAGGGAGAATTTATTTCAATACTTCTTCAGGAAGCT
>DASYTA010000205.1:0-3283 GCA_036002745.1 Cyclobacteriaceae bacterium
CCCCAAATTTCACAACGATCCTCTTTTACATCGGCGACACAATTGAGCGGCTCCATGCAGCTGTGTGATTCATAAGGCGTTTCATAAAGCGCCTCTACTTTCTTTTCGGATTTTTGAAATGCAGCTGTGAAGTTCCCTTGCGTCTTGAAAGAAATCAAATCACCTTTTTGCAATTGTTCTTTCATTTTGGAATACAACTGCTCAGTGCTATGATGCTCAAAGCCGGAATCATCCCACTCTACTTTTAAGGCTTTTCTTCCTTGCGTGGCTGCCCAAAGATTGTCTGCCACTACAGCTACACCTTCATACATGTGATCAAATACTTCGCGATTAACTTTGAAAACATGTTTTACTCCTGCAATTTTTTTGGTTTCACTGTCATCAAAGCTTTTTACTTTTCCAGTGAAGCGTTGATTTCGCTCAACAACAGCATACATCATGCCTGGCAATTTTTTGTCAATCCCGAAGATGGCGCTACCATTTACTTTCAGCGGAGTGTCTTGCCGAGGCATCGGCTTGCGTATGATCTTGTAGTCTTTCGAATCTTTTAGTTTAACATTTTTGGGAGGAGTAAGCTTAGAGGCTTCAGCCACTAATTCACCGTAGCCTAATTTTTTTCCGGAAGGTTTATGAATGACAAATCCGTTCTCAGCATAACATTCCGATTTGCTAACGCTCCATTTGTTGGCTGCTGCTTCAATTAACATTTCGCGGGCCGATGCGCTAAGACGCAACAATTTTTTATAGGTGCCACGAATGGTAGAACTGCCACCCGTAATCTGAGGTCCATATTTTGCAGAATTGCCCTGAGCGAAAACAATTTTTACCTGATCGAGATTTACTTCCAGTTCTTCGGCAATAATCTGGGGCACCGATTGAAATGATCCTTGTCCCATTTCAGCGCGGTGATTCGTGATCGTTACTTTGCCTGATGAGTCAATCGAAATCCAGGCATTTAAATCAATGCCAAGATTTTCGGCAGTTTCAGTTTTCAATACTTCTATTTCTTTGCCGTTGGCAGGAAAATAAAATCCCAACGACAACGCAGCGCTTGTCATGCTGCTTAATTTGATAAAGTTTCTTCTGGATATTGATTGTGTTTCCATAGCTTAAATCAATTATGTCCGCCCATTGGAGTTGATGCTGGTAATGTTGAAGCAGTTTTAATTGCTTTGCGAATTCGTTGATACGTTCCGCACCGACAGATATGTCCGTTCATAGCAGCGTCAATGTCTTTGTCAGTAGGATGCGGATTTCTTTTCAGCAATGCAGCCGCTGCCATAATTTGTCCGCTTTGGCAATAACCACACTGAGGCACTTGTTCTTTGATCCATGCCATTTGAACAGGATGCGAATTATTATCCGACAATCCTTCAATCGTCGTTATCTCTTTGCCAATGGCCGCCTTGATCGGCATGGAGCAAGAGCGAATGGGGTTTCCATTGAGATGAACGGTGCATGCACCACATTGTGCGATACCGCAACCATACTTGGTACCGGTGAGACCAACGAGATCGCGAATGGCCCATAGCAGGGGCATCGCAGGATCGGCATCAACCGTATGTGTTTTGTTGTTGATTTTTAAGGTGAATGAAGCCATAAAAATTTTGAATTGGAAGGATGAATATACAAATTCAAAAAGGAAAGTGCTTGGGATTTTTTGTGAATGAATTGTTAAAAGACAGTCGATAAGATGATTATTTTTACAATTCCAAAAACCGCCACATGAACAAGATAATTACAGCCACAATCATTTTGATCATAGCGATTGTAGTCGGGTGCTCTGTCACATCAAAAAACGAAATAGATAAGGACGTAGAAGTTTTTTTGAATGATTTTCAGAGCAAGCTGAAAGATCCGGATTATGAGATAATGAATTTGTTTTCCACAAATCAGCCAAAGGAAGAAATCCTTAAGGCAATTGCTATTCTTCAGAACAAGGATACTTCTTTGATTAAATCCCGAATTGTTTTAAGCGCGGCTAAGTCTTCATGGGTTGATTCCTGGCTAACCGTGGAGATACCGGTTGAGTTGATAAATAAGGGACAGGTGTGGCATGATAAGAATGTTTTATACTTGAAACTTATCAAGCGGGATGGGAGATACTACGTCGGCTCAATGGATGCTAAAGAATTGTACAAGCATTTTTTGATGATGAAAGATGCAATTGGAAATGCAGATGCGTTAGCAAGACGGATGGCGGATATCAAAATTTACTATGACAAGGCAAAAGAACTTCAAAAGGATTATGACTCGGTAATTTGGTTTGCCCATCACAAAAATATGACCTATTACTATGTCGTGAATGGCAAATACAATTTTGATTCCTTGAAAGCAAATAAGAGACAAGAATTCAAGATGGGTCTTATTGATGAAACTGGAAAAGTAATCGTGCCTGTGGAATTTGATTTGATTGGAAATCCTTCGATGATGCTCGACGAAGCAGTTGAAGTAAAAAAGGACGGGAAAATCGGATATTATTCACTAGCAGGTAGTGAAATTATTTCAGCTAGTTATGACTGGCTTGTGCCTTATGAAAAAGATCTTGCTATTGCGCTAGTCAAAAAAGATTCAACCTTTGGATGGCTGAATAAAGCGTATGCTTTCCAGGAAAATTTCCCATCATCAGACGCTGAAAGAAGTATTAATGAGTTTGAGTATTTGACGAGTAAGGCATTCACTTTTGGTAATGGGCACCAAGATTTAATAATAATTCTTTACCCTTTCAATAGTGATTTTTTTAGAGGGAATGGCATGATCACTCCACCCGCATACTTTGTGCGGAACGGAATACAGCCACCCATAAATGATGGCTTTATTACGAAGAGTGAAATTAACGAGAACAACTTGTTTCAATATGGAAATGAATACGAGGAAAGCTCAAGTGAAAAACCATTTAGTATTTCTAAAACCTTGACCGCGTTTGTTTCAAACCTAAAGACTAGATATATAGGAGGTAGAGGTGAGTTCTATAGAAGTCACAAAATAATCCTAATGGATAAAAAGTTGAATTTCATCAGCTCGGTGGTCACTAATGGTGATAATGATTTTGAATTCAAGAAACTTAATGACGAATTATTTGAGTCAAAATTTCGAAGTGAATTTTGGGGGCCAAGTGATATTTTAGAATATAATTTCCCTGACTTCAATTATTTTAGATTTGATGGCCATCAACTTACAGAACTGAATTCTAATCGGAGATTTAAGTTTACAGAATTTCTGAAGATAGATAGTAGTTATTTGTCTGGTTATTTCATTACCGTAGACTATGTAAAAGGAGGTG
>DASYTA010000206.1:0-2151 GCA_036002745.1 Cyclobacteriaceae bacterium
ACACTTTAGAAAATCCTGATATTGGGTTTTCTTTCTTACCAGAATATATGGGCTTGGGTTATGCTTTTGAAATTGCAAACGCTACAATTAATTATGCCAAGGAGCATTTGAATTTGAAAACCATTCTCGCGATCACGATTCCTACAAACAGGCGGTCGAGACAACTTTTGGAGAAAATGGGACTGAAGTTTATTAAAACAATTTATACTCCAGCTGATAATGAAGAATTAATGCTGTATAGCACAAGTGGACTACCGACGGCATCAAACAGCTGACAGCAAAGCTCAATTCTGGGCTGAGGCCAATCCAGAGAAGTACTAAAATATCATAATCCAACGCAATTTCGTTGGTAATCATGAACCAAAAACTGGTAAGAGCGTTCCATGCCTTATAACAATGTATCTTTATATCGGTCAGGCTGAATCCTACTTCCATTACAGTGCTACATTTGCCACCCGAAAAATATGCGTCCCCTCATTTTCGCTTTATTTGTTGGTATTTTACATCAAGTTTCTGCTCAGACAAAGGTGGATAGCCTCAGTGCTATTCTTAAAAACCATCCCCAGAATGACACAGTCAAGGTTAACCTTCTTAATGAACTTAGTTATCAGTATCGTTGGATAGATTTTGCCAACTCGCAGCAATATGCAGAGCAAGCATTGGCTATCGCTCAACTGCTTCTCTATAATAAAGGTATCGCCATCGCGAATTATAGAATCGGTCATTGTTATTGGGCATTGGGCGACAATGAGTTGGCCATAGAAAAGGGGATGGAGACGGTGGCCATTGCTGAGCGCAAAAATTTCAAATCCATTTCGGCTGAAGGCTTTCTCATCATAGCTCGCGGTTACATGGATCAAAGAGAAACTAAAAAGGCCGAGGAAAATGTACTGAAAGCTGAGAAGATAGCACTGCAACTAAAAAATTGGGATTTACTTTCTCGGGTTTATAATCTTGCGGGCGTAATTCAATTTATAAAGCGCGATAAGGACACGGCTTTACAACTTTATACAAAAGCTCTGTCCATTGTAGAGGAGCACCCGACTTCAAAAGCTCATTTGTCACAGATTACTTCCAACATTGGTGAATGTTATTTGGAAAAAAATCCGGACATGGCTTTTACTTACTTTAAAAGTGCACTGCTGATTTCAACCTCTCCAAAGTCAAGAAACAAATCTGCCGAAGCTGCAATTTCCAGTATCATGGGTCACGCGTTGATAGGAAAGGGAAATTATAAAGAGGCTGAGTATTATTTGCAAAAATCATTGAAGTTGTCGCGTGTGTTGGGTTTAAAAAGAAGTATAAGACATGCCTATTCTGGCTTGGTGGATTTAAAAATTAGAGAAGGCAAATCTTCTGAGGCGCTCGATTACTTCAAGAAATATTATGATGTGCACGATAGCATATTGAACGTTGCCAAAACGCGCCAGATAGTAGAGATGGAGGCACGCTATGAATTAGAAAAAAAAGAGCGAGACATAAAACTGCTGGAACAAGAAACAGAAATTAAAGAGATGCAGAGAAATCTTCTTATAGTAGGATTTGTTCTGTTTGGTGCTTTGTCAATCTTGTTATACTACCTCCAAGAATATCGTGAAAAGAAAAATCGCCAGATACTAAATCTTGAAATCGATAACCTTACTAACCAAAACAAAGAGGCTGCAGAAAAATATAAAAATGCGCTTGCAGTTAGTGTTCCTGTTGATTCAGTCGAGCAGCGATTATTCAAAAAGGCAATTGAGGTGGTGGAAAACAATATGAGCGATCCTTTGTTTGGCGTAGAGCAGATGGCCAGAGAAATGGGCATGAGCCGCACGAGCATGCATCGCAAAATAAAAACCATTACAGGGTTTCCGCCCAGCGAATTAATCAGGAATATTCGCTTAAGAAAAGCAGCTCACTTGTTACTTCACCAAGCCGATTCGGTTTCGCAAATTGGTTTCAAAGTGGGTTTTGAAGATCATTCTTATTTTTCTAAATCATTTAAAAAACAGTTTGGCGTTACTCCTTCTGAATATTTAAAGTCTCAAGAGCAACAGAATTAGTTTGCCAAATATCAAATTCATAGAATAGAACTTCTTTGCTCACCAATCATTGTTTTTGCGAGAGCAGTATAAACAGCCATCCATGCTTCTTTAATTTCATTACTCC
>DASYTA010000207.1:0-10169 GCA_036002745.1 Cyclobacteriaceae bacterium
GCTAGAGGGATTATAACCTGATGACATAACCATACTTGCTGTTCCCGAAATCGAATTGAAACCAACGAAACCAGAAAGATCAAATGGCAAAGATTTTATACCAGGTATATATTGCTTCACATCGTGCATTACTCCAATGCCAAACATAGAGACGCTTGTTTGTCCAGAATGTATTGCAGGTACCCATCTTATTTTAATATCGGTGTTTTTAATTATGCCAATACCTATTTGAGCCATCGGAGCTGGCAAGGCAGCAAAACCAATGTTTCTCTTTAGGTCAAATCCTCCTGGCCCGCTGAATGATACAGATTGCGGCCCCAAACTCGTATTTGATGGTGGAGTATAGGTACAGGTATAAGTGGTATTATCATCTGGACCGACTACTGTGGGCGCTTGTTGAGTACCTGTGGTGCTGTTATTAAATGAAGTGACTGTTTTAAGGCCAAGACTCCCAGGATTAAAATAGTTTTCCGAAGTCGGAATAAAGACTGCATTAATGCTAACACCTACATCTATACCTGCGGTTTTATGAGCTTTTGCCGTATGATACCAGCCTCCGGTAAGGCCATATGATAGCGATTTAACAACTGGAGTCATATATGCTGTCATCAATTTGGAGGCATCTTCCGGAGCAGCACTGAGAAAAGCCGACATATCGGAGGGATCTTGTGCCTTGGCCGTGAATGTGGTTAGTATCATAGCCATAGCAATGATAAAAGCATTAGTTTTCTTTGTTTTCATAGTATAATTTAATTCCTAAATGGATACCAAGATAATACTTTTGGTAAACATCGTTTGTGAGAAATTCCAATCCGCTTCAGTTCCTTTTGGTATTTTTACGATCCTATGCAACAGTTTTTGTACACGTTAAGCATTCATGCGCTCCGATTAGGTTTCATTTTGGCTGCACCGATCAATCAAAAAGCACGGCAATTTGTGATGGGCCGTAAGGGCATTTTCAAAAAATTAGCTGCCGCTTTTTCCGAAAAAAAAATAGACAAATTAGTTTGGATTCATTGTGCATCTCTTGGCGAATTTGAGCAAGGTCGTCCTATCATTGAAGCGCTTAAGGCTAAACTTCCTCAGATAAAAGTTCTCCTTACATTTTTTTCTCCATCGGGTTATGAGGTGCAGAAAAATTATGCTGTCGCAGATTTCATTTTCTATTTACCCTGGGATACGCCAAAGCAAGCTGCGCAATTTGTTGCCATCACCAGACCTGACATGGCAATTTTTATTAAGTACGAGTTCTGGTACCATTATACCGCTTCCCTGAAAAAATCCGGATCGAATATCGTTTCTGCTTCATGCATCTTAAGGCCAGACCAGATTTTTTTCAAGAGTTATGGTAGCCTATTTCGAAAGCTCCTTCAAAATTTTGATTTCTTTTTTACGCAGAATAGCGAAACAAAAAAACTCCTTGCTTCCATCAGCATTAACAACAGCAAAGTAGCTGGCGATACACGTTTCGATCGTGTCATGGAAATCATAAAAAAAGGCAGTGAAATTGAGCAGGCAAAAAAATTCAAAAACGGACAAAAACTTTTTGTTGTAGGAAGTTGCTGGCCTGAAGACCTCGATGTACTTGCCCCTTTTATTAACGAAAATAATAACACGCTAAAATTCATTATTGCGCCACACGAAATCTCGAATTCATTTATCAGTGAAATTGAAAAATCTCTTCATGTGAAGACCGCTCGATTCTCTGAAGAAAAACCAGGTATCGAAGATTGCTCTGTTCTGATCATCGACAACATCGGTATGCTTTCTCGGTTGTATCGATATGGAGAGTTTGCATTTGTGGGCGGTGCCTTTGGTAAAGGTCTTCATAATATTCTGGAAGCTGCCTGCTATGGTATACCGGTTTTTTTTGGCAATAAAAATTATGATAAGTACAAAGAGGCGAATGATCTTATCATGAGAGGCGGTGCTTTTGAAGTCAGCGGTTATTCCGACTTAAAAGCTAACTATGAATTAATGATCGATCGGCCAGAAAATTTTTTACTCGCTTGTGAGGTAACGCGCTCTTATGTGGAAGAAAACCTTGGTGCCACAAAAAAAATAATGGATCACTGTATTCCAATTCTTAGTAAGTGAAAGGGGTTGTAACCAAATCGACAGGATCTTGGCACGTAGTTCTAGCTGAAAACAAAAAATACGAATGCCGGATCCGCGGCAAATTAAGATTGGAAGGAATTAAAGAAACCAATCCGGTAACTGTGGGCGATGAAGTTGAATTTGAAATCGAAGAAGGTTCGCATGTGATTACCGATGTACTGCAGCGTAAAAATCAAATGCTTAGGCAATCCGTAAAAAAGACGGGGCATTCAAATATTTTGGCGTCAAATATTGATCAAGCAGTATTGATCGCCACACTTCATCAGCCGCGCACATCGCTGGGATTCATTGATCGATTTACAGTATCAGCCGAAGCCTATCGCATTCCACAACTTATAGTATTCAATAAACTGGATTTATTGGATGAAGAAGGGATGACTTTCGTGAAAAGCTTAAAAAAAATGTACGAACAGGTTGGCGTAATGGTAATCACTGCTTCAGCTCTCCGGAACGAAGGCATTGATCAATTAAGAGCTCATCTTAACGGAAAAATATCTTTGCTCACAGGACACTCCGGTGCAGGCAAGAGCACGCTGCTCAACGCATTGTCTCCGGGATTGAATCAATCGACTGGCGAAATTTCCGGTTACTCAGAAAAAGGTACTCACACCACTACCTTTGCTGAGATGTTTGCCTTAGATGAAAAAACATTCGTTATTGATACACCAGGGATCAAAGAATGGGGCTTAGTTGATATGAGCCAACAAGAAATTTCTGATTATTTTCCTGAGATGAGAGACTTGAGACTAGAATGCAAGTTTGGTTCGAAGTGCTTGCATCTGCAAGAGCCTGGCTGTGCAATTCATCCTGCCGTAGAACACGGAAAGATTGCCCAAAGTAGATTTGAAAGTTATATATCTATGGTCGAGGGAAAGGACAATCGAAAGTGATGGAGTATCATCTCAATAAAACGAAAGTTGTTTATCGCACAGAAGGATCTAAAATTTCCGGTGATGATAAAGTTCTTTTGCATAAAGCTATTGATCTAACAAGTGGGAAGCCTTGGGGTAAAAACGGTTATGTAGTTAGTAAGTTTTTGGATGATCCAGCATTTGAAAAATTTGAGGGAGAAACAAAAAAGCTAATACTTTCTCTTTGGATGAAATCAGGTCTTTCTATTCCAGATGATTTTCAACTTGATCAGTATCATACGTTAGCTTTCAATCAGAGTTTACATCTATCAGCGATAGAACAAACCAAGCTGCTTTCTGTTACTGATTTTCCGGTACCAATTTCTGAAATTGAAAATAGAATCTCAGAAATTTGTGAGACCGCATTAGTCGCCAAAAATCCTTTTGACAATCAATCCATATTTCACTTTCGTGTAGTTCGTCCTAATTCGAATGATAACAACCCGCTGCACCGCGATGTCTGGCTTGAAGATTATGCTAACTGCATCAACTTGTATATTCCTGTAGCGGGCAGCAATGAGCTTTCTTCTTTAAGTATTATTCCTGCAAGTCATCATTGGCCAGAGAACAAAGTCGAACGAACGCAAAAAGGCGCTATACTTGAAGGAACAAAATTCAATGTCCCCGCAGTAACCAACATAAGTGGTGAATATGAAATTGTCCGACCTAATCCACAACGAAACGAAGTGCTTGTGTTCTCTCCTTATTTAATTCACGGTGGCGCGGTTAATCTTAATCCAAACCAGACACGAATATCGATTGAGTTGCGACTCTGGAAAAAAAGCTAGCTGTATTTAAGTTGATGGTACTTATCTCTCATCCACGGCCAAGGCAATGGAAAATAGGAAGCAGTCTGAATTAAGAAAAATGAAATTGGCACTTTCCCCAGTCTTTTAAGTAGTTCAGCGAATAATTTTGCTTCGATTTTATTGTGAGAAAAAACAGCCTGCTTGAATTCATAAAGTGCTCGCCATCGAAGCGCATCACGATCTTGTTCATCACGACAAAATTTCTCCGCTTTCAGACAAACCAAATAAGTGGAATGAAGCTGCTTATCTCCTACCCTGTACCAACCTGTGGACATTGAGGCTGCCGACTTTCTAACTTTTGTAGTCTTTTCATCTAATAATTCAAATTGAAAATCACGAGAAGCCCTTACCCAAAAATCAAAATCTTCATAAACCAAACCTTCATCATAACCGTGAAGAGTATCCAACACTTGTTTTTTTGCCATCATCGTTGGGCTGGAAATAAAGTAAGTCGTTAGCACATCACGAAAAACATTGCCCCTTGGAACATGATCAATTAATTTTTTCTTAAAGAGATAATCATAATGGTTTCTGATCAATTCTCCATTTTCATTAATGTAAGTAGCGTCTGTAAAAACCACCCCAACGTTTTCCTTTTGCTTTTCAAAAAACCTGACTTGTTTTTCAATGCGATCAGGTAACATCACATCATCGGTAGCAAAATCGATTATAAAATCGCCAGTCGCTAGGGCTAACCCTTGATTGAATGCTTTACAATTACCAAGATTCTGCTTCAACGCAAGAAAATGAATCTTATGTGAATGACCACTGATAACTTGTTTTATGATTGATACACTATTATCTGTGCTACAATCATCTACAACAATTATTTGAATATTAGAATAGGTTTGATTTAAAACAGACAGCAATGCTTCCTCAACAAAACGTTCATGATTGTAACAAAGACAAACAATCGATACTAGAGGCGATTCCATTCAACTTATGTCTTTCTCGAAGGTAAGCTTCATTGAAGACTTGCACCCAAGTTGAGTTTTAAAATTTAATAAGCTAAAATTTACTTTCCCATCAATGGCCGAAGTGCCTAAGTCTAGGAGCTCAAATTTGTTTCGCTGGCAATATCCGTACATTCCATCCACTAGCGAAACCACTGGACTTAGCTGATCAAAAGATTTTGGGTGTGCATGATAAAAGTCGTACAAAATTCGTTCGTTCACTCTTACTGAAATTGAGGCTGCCATCAGTTGATTCTTTTGAAATATACCAAATAGAAAAAAATCATTTTGGCAGTTTTGTATTGTACTTTTCAACTGAGGCAATGTCATACTCAGAGCCATTCCCCGTTCTTCACGGCATTCATTAATAAAAAAATAAACTTTGTCCAACATTTCCATCGACAGAACACGAAACTCCAACTCTTCCTGTCGACATCGTTTCAACCGCTTTACTTCAGCGTGTGAAATCTTATCTTCAAAAGTAGTCTCATTCACTTCAATAGCAGAATTAATTTCGGCACTGGTTGTAATAAAGCCCAAGTTTAAAAACATCGTATTCAATAAAGCTGATTGCTCAGGTCTATACTGATGCGCTGGATCTTTGATTACAATTTTATTTACACCGTGGGACTTTAGTTTTTGCTCGGTCTCCTTCAAAAAAGATGATAACGCTTCGGGAGGCAGCGAAGATGAAAACTCCACAGAACCAAACGGAGCTCGGCAGGGACTAGATGCAATTAAATTAGCTACACAAAAATGAATTTGAGCTACAACTTGCTCTGCCTGCTCATTGAGCAACGAGAATGTAATCCGATTGTCTTTTGATTGCGAAAGTCTGTGCCGAGTTTCATTAAAAAGGAAACGTTCAAAAACTACTTTGAACCTTGAATCATATGAGCCTTCCTGAAAAGTGTACTTGCTCAATTAGTATGGAATTCCAACGCGTTTGTAAATGAAGTGCATGAGCCATGCCGGGCCTATTAATAAGAATTGCACGTCTTTAAGAAAAGAAGGTTTCTTTCCTTCGATCTTATGACCATAGAATTGCCCAATCCACGCTAAAATAAAAATGACAACACATGCTAACCACAATGGTGCGATGCCTGATAGTGCGATCGTCCGTGCTAAGTACAAACAAAGTACAGTGAAAATTGCCATACCGATGCTTAGCGGGATGGATAATGATATGTAGTATACCAAAACTAAAATCATTGCCACCGTAGCCCAATTGAAATAAGATCCCAACAGGTTTTGAAGTGACCCCGATGGAATTGATGCAATAAGGCCAACAACACTAAAGAAAATCAATGGCACACAAATCCAGTGAATGGTTTTATTAGTGACATTTTGATGGCTCTCGCCATATTCCGAAAGAAGCTGATCTATTTTGCGCATAACATCTTATTGTTTATCAAAGCTACCGCAAACTTATTAACTCGTCAAGTTTTGGTTTTTACTTTGTCCCATCCTTTGATCTGCCAAGTAGCGCGGCCCTGCGTGAGTTGGTTCCCTTTTCCGTCCATAATATTAACCTCTGAAACAACCTCCACCGACTCTGAGGACTTTAATGGGTTAATCACTTTTTCTTCCATCCACCGGTCAGTAATCCGAAATTCACCAAACGCATCCGTTTTGCCTTGATACAAGTAATCCACCTCTAATTTTTTTAAAATGATTCGATACTTGGTGGGATCAAGTTGAGTTACAAAGATGAAACCTCCCGTTATTTCAGTGAGTGTAGCGAGAGCGCACGCATGAAGGCCTTTCAAATGATTGAGGTTCTTGGTCTTGTATGGCAACCTGGTGCGAACGTGGTGATCGCCAATTTCAATAATCCTGAAACTATGAGGCCGGTTGAAAGGTATCATTCGATCAAAGGACCAGTTGAGTATCCATAAATAAAATGACGAGGTTTTTGCTTTTTCAATTAACTTGGCAGGATTCATTGTAGCGTTGGTTATCGGTTATTCAGAACAATATTACCGAAATAACGAACACTATTAACAACTGAACATAGGCAAAGCTAGCAGCATTTCATGGAGCGTCATTCAGAGCGGAAGGTCACGATTACACACGAGGAAATCAACGAGTTACCACTAGGTGCATTCGAAGGAGATATTGAGTTAGTGGATGATGCCAGGCATCTTGCCCTGGCCTTTGAAGAAATCAATCAACATCCTATGGTGGGCTTCGATACAGAAACAAAACCTGTTTTTGTGCGTGGCCATCAAAACAAAGTGGCCCTCATGCAAATTGCCCTAAATAAAAAAGTGTTTCTTATTCGCATCAACCATACAGGCTTTCAACCTGAGATTATTCAATTCTTAGAAAATGAAAATATTTTGAAGGCAGGCGTGGCTCTGAGGGATGACATCAAGGCTCTTCAGCGATTGAAACGTTTCGAACCTAAAGGTGTAATTGAACTTGCCGACTTGGCAAAAAAAGCAGGACTCGAGATTGAAGGAGTAAAAAGACTCGCTGGACTTTTACTAGGGTTTCGAATTTCGAAGAGTGTGCAAACCAGCAATTGGGAAGCCGCAACCTTGAACGAAAAACAAATCAGTTATGCGGCAACTGACGCGTGGGTGTGCTTGGAGATTTTTAAAAAACTCAAAGCTGCAAATAAATGATTTTTACTTTTTTGGTTTAGGATATTTCTTAAATCCTCGCACGATAGCCATATCGATTGTTTTTTCAGCATCCGTTCCAAGTGCATCGATAACCGCATTAACCCTCCAAACCAAAAAACGACTTCTATTATTCAAATCAACAATAACACTGGTTTGCTTATAATCGCGTGACCATGTCCTTGCATCCGATCCAGGTGTCATGCCCAAAGGCCCAATCGCTTGCGCGTCGGATCGCTCCATTGTTCCAATAACATAGGTAACTACCAAATCTGCAAGTGAATCAGTTCTTTTCAATCCTTTGGACTCAAGCTCACGAGTAACTCCATTCTTAACCCACTTATCAACGGTTGCATCACTCACTTGCTTTTGATCAACGGGAGTTATTACCTGGCTCTCGCCAAATGCAAATGTTTTATATTTTGAAAAATCGTGTTTCTTGTCGTACTCAATTTTGATTTCTTGTGCAGTGGCACAAAAACTCAGTAGCGATAAAACAATGGTTAAAAATTTCATATACAAATTTAACTAATTGTTGTCGTTCTACTATGAAGATAAAATTAACTTCTCGGATGAAACTCCTGAACCACCTGACGCAAGTAATCTCTATCGAGATGCGTATAAATTTCAGTTGTGGTGATTGACTCGTGTCCCAGCATTTCTTGTACAGCACGCAGATCGGCACCACCTTCAATAAGATGAGTTGCAAAGGAATGTCTGAACGTATGAGGGCTTATCGACTTCTTTAATCCAATCTTCTCTGCAAGCCCCTTTATGATCAAAAATACCATCACCCTCGAAATCTTCTTCCCTCTCCTATTTAAAAACGCATAACTTTCAAAACCTTTTTGTTTCGGAAAATGAACCCGCACTTCCTCAATGTAAATCTTTAAAAATTTCATGGCATCACGGCCAACAGGAACTAATCGTTCTTTGTTGCCTTTGCCAATCACACGCAAAAATCCAATATCAAAATAAATATTCGCCAGTCGGAGGTCAACCAGTTCAGTTACCCGGAGACCAGAACTGTAAAGTGTTTCAAGCATGGCACGATTGCGTGCACCCTCGGGTGAAGAGAGATCGATTGCCTCAAACATTTTTACAATCTCGGGGTACTCAAGAGTATCAGGCAACTTACGTCCGAGTTTAGGGCCTTCTAACAGAGCAGCTGGATTATTCTCGATGAGATCTTCGTAGCTCAAATATTTAAAGAAAGCCTTTAGCCCTGATAGAATGCGCGCCTGACTGTGAGCGCTCATCCCTAACTCATTGATGTAATGAATAAACTTTTGAAGTTCCTTAGCGGATATTTTCAGCGGATTAGTCTTTGATCCTGATAGCTCCACGAACTGTTGTAACTTCTCCACGTCACGAACATAAGCGTCGATGGAGTTCTGGGAAAGGGAACGCTCCAGTTTCAAGTATTGGCCAAATTGTTTGATGTAGCTATCCCAATTCAAATTAGAATGTATTTTTTGTCAACTGATCTATTAACTTGCAAATTACAACTTCGTATATGAAAATACAGATTATCAACGGCCCTAACCTCAACCTTCTTGGAAAGCGTGAACCCGAAACCTATGGCTCCGAAACTTTCGAAAGTTATTTTGAAAAATTAAAGAGCCGATTTGCCTCAGCTTCTCTAAATTATTTTCAATCAAACGTGGAAGGAGAAATCATCAATCAAATTCACAAGGTTGGGTTTGACTTCGACGGCATTGTCTTAAATGCTGGTGCATATACCCACACATCGATCGCTATTCATGATGCCATAGGTGGCATCAAAACTCCAGTAGTGGAAGTTCATATTTCAAATATTTATGCTCGAGAAGAATTCAGACATAAAAGTTTAATCACCTCGAAATGCGCTGGATTGATTACCGGCTTTGGCCTGGAAGGCTACGCCATGGCGATCAGTTATCTCATAAACAAAAAATAGGTTCATTGCCGCGGAATCACGGAAGACAACGGCTGAGTTTCACTAACTATGACGATCGATAAGCCATCTCGAAAATTGATTTCACGTGAGGGCCGAGAAAAACGCGAGCATAAATTCGAATGATCGCCATTCCATCAAGGATAAAGCTCAATGAGGTAATGAGGGCTAAGAAAATTTGATCTTCATGAATATGCGTGAACACCAAGTCTTCCCCAATAAATGTTGGCGTAATTGGGAAACCTGTGGCACCCAAACAGCAAAGAAAAAATACCAACGCAATTTTAGGATGTTGATAAGCGTATCCATGAAACTGATACAGTCCTATACTCCCTTCTATTCTCCTTAATCTGACTAACGTAAAAAAGCCAATAATTCCAGAAATAATAACACCGCTCAGATAGAGCACAGGCTGTCCATATTTAAATTCCTCGTTAAATGAAATTGCCAGCGCTATCCATAAGTGATTCATGATAATCAGCAACCAACTCTTTCTCGCCCATCTGCGTTCTGTAAAAGATTTGAGTATCATGATCAAGCCAATGAGCGAAAAAATAATTGGCAAAGTTTCTACGACATTGGGTGGAATGGAGTGCCGATAGAAAAAGAGCAGCAATCCAATACTGTAAGTTGAAACGAAAAGGATTATCACTCCTCGCAGTGTCATAAAATTAAGCTTGTTACCCAACCACTTAAGGGGATTCCAAAGATATTGGTACATCATCGAGTCAAGGTTCCACTCTTTAATGCAAAGAATGTAAAGCGTATACTGTATGACTTTTGGAAACTTGAATTCAATGGATCGCTCGTGCGGT
>DASYTA010000208.1:0-2097 GCA_036002745.1 Cyclobacteriaceae bacterium
CCCATAAACTTTTGCATGATGCTGTTTAATCAGGTCTTCATTCAAACATTTCAGCCACAAGCCGCTCACAGGAAATCCTCCGTACCCTTTTCGCTCGCTTATCTCCGCTCGTTTTAATAAATGAAGAGTCGCTCCTCCCGCGCCAATAAAAACAAATTTAGTGTTTGATTTTTTCTTCTCGCCCGTCAAAAGGCTTTTTACAAAAACATTCCAGCCTCCTTTACCATCGGGATCAAGATCAAGTGCCTCCATGTTATAATGAATCGTTACCCCAGGCATTTTATAAAGTTGATGAAACATGCCACGGGTAAGCTCACCGAAGTTCACATCGGTGCCAATCTCCATACGTGTTGCAGCTACAGGTTGTTTCTTATCGCGATTGCCCATTACAATCGGTGCCCATGATGCAATTTGATCACGATCTTCCGTCCACGCCATGTCTTTAAACAATGGACTTGACTGCATTGCTTTATATCGCTTCCTCAAAAAATCAACGTTGTCATTTCCCCAAACAAAACTCATGTGAGGTATTGAAGAAATAAACGCAGAAGGATTAGGTAAATATTCTTTACTCACCAGGTGCGCCCAAAACTCGCGAGAGATTTCAAATGCTTCAGCAATTTTAGATGCTTTGGAAGTATCAATTGAGCCGTCTGTTTTTAATATCGGAGTATAATTCAGTTCACAGAAAGCAGAGTGACCTGTGCCTGCGTTGTTCCATGCATCAGAACTTTCGGTGCCTGCCTGATCCGATCGTTCGAAAACTTGTATCGTGATATCAGGATTAAGTTCTTTCAGGAGCATGCCCAGCGTAGCGCTCATAATGCCCGCACCCATGAGCACAACATCGGTTTGTTTTTCCACCGGCCGAATTTCTATAGACATTGCATTTCTATTTTAAACTTTCCAAGTTATACTTTCGTAAACCTACTTGCAATTTGAGGAACTGCTATTCGTTAAAAAAAGAAGAAATAAAGTTTCTGATTTTTAATTCTATTTTTGTGCCCGCGATGAGAACGAAGATCCATAGAAAAATGTACGTAGGCGCCATATTGATGGCATTTTGGTCGATCATTCTCATTTCTCAGGTTGCCAATCTAAGAATTCAGAATTCAAAGTTTAGTAAAACAAGTATTAATATACAGGCTACCAAAGGGCCAATAGGTTCAACCAACGACAATCAATCTAATCCTATCGAAGAAGAAGAGGAAGAAGAAGACGATGATAAATTCGATTTGGAATCAACCCTGTTGAATACTCATCGACAAGAAATTTTTGTCATAAAACATTACTCCTTTCAGGACGATCTGATACTCGATCCTCATCGCGAAATATTCTCGCCTCCGCCACAAGCCTAAGTCAGTTTTTATTGTTGTAGTTCTCTTCAGCTGTAAGGCTGAAGAATTTTTTCATTTCAAAAAACTGATTTAACATGAATTTAAAAGAATATTGGTCAACCGACTTTAAGTCGTCTATTATTGTCTTTCTCGTTGCACTACCACTATGCCTTGGTATTGCGCTCGCTTCTGGTGCTCCGCTTTTTTCGGGTATCGTAGCAGGAATTATTGGCGGCATTGTGGTAGGAAAACTTAGCGGCTCACCGTTAAGCGTAAGCGGGCCAGCGGCAGGCCTCACGTCAATTGTTACAGCTTCTATCGTAGAACTGGGGTCGTACGAAGCATTTTTATTTTGCGTGGTACTTGCCGGAATTTTTCAAATTATAATTGGATACGTCAAGGCCGGAAGTATCGGTCATTTCTTTCCATCGTCAGTAATAAAAGGTATGCTTGCCGGCATCGGCTTGATTTTAATCCTAAAACAAATACCGCATGCTGTGGGTTATGATGCCGACTTCGAAGGGGATGAGCAGTTTGTGCAGAACGACGGGCAAAATACTTTCACTGAAATTATGAGAGCCTGGGATTCCTTAACACCCGGAGCAATAATTATTGCTATCATGGCTATCACACTTTTATTTTGGTATGAAAGAAAATTGAAGGGAGTTCAATTTTTCAAGATTATCCCGATGCCGTTAGTCATTGTGGTTTTGGGCATTGCCCTTAGTTTGTTGTTTCCCTTTGTTCCTTATCTAAAGAT
>DASYTA010000209.1:0-3233 GCA_036002745.1 Cyclobacteriaceae bacterium
TTGAGTCAACAGACTCAATTGGATTGTGTGGAACGACTCCAAAGGCATCGCCTGGCTCATAAACTAGATCTTCGGCAGCTAATTCAATGTGATGGGTTTGTTTGCCTGAACCTCGTCCGTTGAGATTGATATTGGCTAAGATTTTCCCCTCGAAAGTCTTTTTTCCGGAGGTTTTTTTTGCAGGAGTTGGAGCAACACGCGATTCTCCAGAAGCTGGGCCTAATGTTTTTAAAATGTTTTCCAACCATGCGTTGGCGGCCTCTTCGAAGTCTGTATCACATTTTTCAACCGGTAACAATTGTGTAGCACCCAGTGTTTTCAATCGAACGTCAACGTCTTCTCCTGCTTTGCAGAATAATGGATATGCAGTGTCTCCCAATGCAAGGACAGCATATTTAAGGTTGGTTAACGAAAGTGAATTGTCGTGAATGTATTCGTAGAATTTTTTAGCAGCTGCGGGAGGCTCTCCATCACCATGAGTCGCGATCACACTTAGGAAATATTCTTCCTTCAGAAGGTCAGTCAATCGGTATTGATCGAGGCCTTGCAGTTTTACCTGAACGCCATTCTTCTTTAAGCGTTGAGCAAAATTGGTGGCAACTTTTTTTGAATTACCAGTATCAGTTCCAAAAACAATAGTGAGTTTTTGAACCGACGGAGCTTTTGGTGTTGGTTCTTGATGCACTCCGATTTCTGCGCTAAGAAGACCCGCCAAATAGCCGTTCATCCAGATCAATTCTTTTTCAGAAGACCCAGCCACTAATTCCCGAAGCTTACTTAATTTGGTTTCTGTGATCATAACAATTAAGCAATTTGAGCTACCGTTTCATTCACTGGTTTGAAATAACTGGTTGATACCATGCTATTTTCTAGCCACTGAAATTCTTCATGCAAAGCCGCCACTCTGCCGATGATGACAATGGTAGGCGAAGTGAATTTCAATCCGCGCATTTTCTTTTCGTATTCTTTCAAACTGAAGAGATGAACGTTTTGATATGGAGTTGTAGCTTGTTCAATCACAGTCAGATATTTTTCACCCGAGATTCCATGATCCAAAAGTTTTTCAACAAGTGTATCCAATACTTCAGCTGACATATAAAAAACAAGCGTATCGTCAGTTGTTGCTAAATCTTTCCAGGATTGTTCGTTGCAAACAACAGATCGGTAATACGTGAGGAACCGAACAGCTGAAGAATAGCCACGCGCTGTCAATGGTATGCCCGCATAAGCTGCAGCACCTGAAGCCGCAGTTACTCCAGGAATTAACTCATAAGAAATCCGATGTTGAACAAGTGTTCTAAGTTCATCTAAAACGTTAGAAAAGAAAGTAACATCTCCTCCTTTCAGACGAAGCACTAATGGGTATTGCGAAGCATACTCAACGATAAGTTGATTAATTGTTTCTTGAGAAGTAGACTCGGCGACTCCGCCCTGTTTGCCAACCGGCACAACCAAAGCACCGGGCTTGGCATATTGCGATATCAACTCAGGACTAACAAGACGATCGCTAATGATCACATCGGCCTGCTGCAAGTAGCGAAGCGCTTTCAAGGTAATGAGTTCAGGATCGCCAGGGCCGGCACCAGCCAATATAACTTTTCCAAAAATTGTTGAGTTCTTCATCTAGTCTATGGAATTAATGGGTTTATAATCAAAAAAATTATTGAATCATGCAGGCAGCAACAGTTACATTACTCGTTTCGTCAATCAACACAGCGCTGCCGCCAGTTCTTAGTTTTTTATACGAGTCGAATGCGATAGGTGAAGCCGTTTTGATAGTTGCCTTGAAAACATCGTTAAGCTTTATCTCTTCAGGAGAAAATTGTTTCTCCAAATTGTTTACGTCTAGCTTGTATTCAATCTCTTTAACAATGCTTCTTACCACCTTGCTATTCGCTTGCAAAAGATATTTGTTGCCAGGGATTAATGGCTTCGTATCCATCCAGCACATCATCACTTCCAAATCTTGAGAAACGTTAGGTTGATTATTACTTTTCACGATAACATCTCCGCGGCTCACATCAATATCGTCTTCAAGGTGAATAACAACGCTTTCTAACGCGGATGCTTCATTTACTTCAGCACCGCTCGTTTCAATGGCTTTGATTTTACTTTGCAATCCGGAAGGCAAAACGGTAATAGCATCTCCTTTTTTATAACTGCCACTCAGGATTTTTCCTGCGTATCCGCGATAGTCATGAAGTTTTTCAGTCTGAGGACGAATTACATATTGAACCGGCAAGCGTGCATCAGTTAGATTGACATCGTTTTGAATCTTTACCGTTTCAAGATAGTGTAACAAAGGATCTCCCTCGTACCAAGGCATGTTGGTTGATCGGTCGACGATGTTGTCCCCATCTAATGCGCTGATAGGAATGAATTGGACATCCTTGAGATTAAGTGTTTTTACTACTGTAGTGGTGTAATCAATAACAATGTCATTGAAGACATCTTGCGAATAATCCACCAAGTCCATTTTGTTAATCGCAACAACAATGTGCGGAATGCCGAGTAACGAAGCAATCAACGAATGACGTCTTGTTTGTTCTTCCACTCCGTTTCTCGCATCTATTAAAATGATGGCGAGATTCGCAGTAGAAGCGCCCGTCACCATATTGCGTGTGTACTGTATATGACCGGGTGCATCAGCAATTATAAAATTTCTCTTTGGCGTTGAGAAATATTTGTAGGCAACATCAATCGTTATGCCCTGCTCACGTTCAGCACGAAGCCCGTCAGTGATCAGAGATAAGTCAAGTGTGCCGTTCAATTTATTTTTACCATGTGATTTAATGGCATCGATCTGATCGATCATGATCGATTTACTATCATATAAAAGTCTGCCGATGAGCGTACTCTTCCCATCATCCACACTGCCTGCTGTTATGAAACGTAAAATATCCATACTCACCTTTTAAAAATATCCGTTCTTCTTTCTGTCTTCCATAGCGGCTTCTGAAACTTTATCATCAATACGAGTTTCTCCGCGCTCACTGATTTTAGTGGCAATGATTTCGTTGATGATCTCATCAAGTGTATCTGCTTCTGATTCCACCGCAGCAGTACAAGTCATATCACCGACAGTGCGATAACGCACTTTTTTTTTCACGATCTTGTCTCCCTCATCAATCTTGATAAACGGGGATAGGGCAATCAATTGACCTTGGTGTTCCAGGCACTCTCGTTCATGGGCGAAATAAATCGAAGGCAGCTCCATTTTTTCTCGGCGGATG
>DASYTA010000210.1:0-2027 GCA_036002745.1 Cyclobacteriaceae bacterium
TGTTGAGATGAAAGAATTCGAAGCCAAGCAATACGAAGTTAAAAATCCAGCTTACGAAAAAATTGGCGACGCGGAAGTAAAAAGCGTGGAATTAAAAGTATATAAAGGCTTGATCTACGAGATCATTGTTACTACTCCTAAAGATCCAAGGATCATGAGAGGCTTGGAGAAATCTTATGGCAAAGCAACTTATAATCTTCGCACTGAAACTTACAATTGGCACGTTCCTAAACAAATCAGTTTGATTTATAAAGGCGAGAATAAAAAGGAAGTAACACTTACTTATCGCTCCTATCCAATGATCAAGCTCATGTATACCGACAAACAGAAAAAGATTGAAGAGATCGCAGAAGATTTTTAGTAAGCTTTATTTCCCGTCTATGATCTCTGTAATTGGTTGACCTGTGCATCCACTCGGAAATTTTATTTTTAGCAACACAGAAAGCGTTGGAGCAATGTCAGTAATGGTGTGATACCTAGCCGAGCGTCCTTTAGCGATTCCCTTTCCATAAAATAACATCGGCACATTTGTATCATAAGAATAGGAAGATCCATGCGTGGTTCCAAACGGATGATTACCACCCAACCAGCCTGACTCAAGTTCGTACACAACATCTCCACTCCTTTTGTAATTATAGCCTCGTACAATCATTCCCTTTATTCCACCTTCGCTATAACTTCCTTGCTTAATCGCACTCTTCGCAAAAACCTGTGCAACGCCTTCCTTCGCCTGAAGGTAGTTCACCAAGAGATCGGTGGCAACAAGTAAATCAATTCCAGAGCTCTTTGGGTCTCCGGAAAATAATTCATGATTGAAAAAAACCTGATTGTTGTACACATAGTCTACCAAATTTTTTCCAGGGAATTGCTTTTGCAAAAAAGTATTGAGTTCATCTTTCAACTCCTTTCCGTCAGGAAAATTTCCAGATGGGATTCGGTTCTCTTTTAGCAATTGTGGTATTTCGCTCACAGCATGATCGGCCGTTAGAAATACCAAGTAATTATTTTTTCCAACCTCAGCATCAAGTTTACCGAAGAGGCTCTCGAGATTTTTATCCAAACGAATATAGGTGTCCTCTATCTCAATAGAATTCGGGCCAACACGATGGCCAATAATATCAGGACTGGAAAAAGAAACAGTAAGAAAATCGGTTTGATCACCTTTGCCTAAATTCTCACCCTTCAAAGCAGCCTCTGCAAATGCGCCAAGCAGGTCATCTCCAAAAGGAGTATAAAGCAGTGCGTTATAATTACCATTAGTAGCTTTCAACTTTTTTAAATCATAAGGAAAAACATTTTTGTCCATTCCGTTCCATCGTTGTTCGAATGGCGAATCATCAGGACCACTCTCTGTGTATTGCTCAATCGGAAAAAAAGTTTTCCATTCTTTATTCAAATACTCGTCAGCTAGTTTGAGTTCATTAAATTTCTCAACCCATGTCGGTAAGGCATTGAAATAATATGTACTTGAAATGAATTTTCCTGTACTGCCATCGTACCAATAGGCTGCATCAGCCATATGACCTGCAGGCAAAACCGCTCCTCTATCTTTGACTGAGAGACCAATTACTTTTGATTTCTTTTGTGACGACAATTTTAATTCGTCGGTAATTGTAGTGGAGAGTAACCGCACTGGGCTTACATCACCATTTCCCCCTGGGCTACCGACTGGTTTTTGCTTTTCATCTTCCACACAGTTTACACTTTTTCTAAGATTTTTATCCCACCAATCATTTGCAATGATGCCATGAATTGCTGGAGTAGATCCAGTAAAAACAGAAGCGTGACCAGGACCGGTAAAAGTAGGCACATAATTATAGTGAGCATTGGTAAGCATGAAGCCATCATTCATCAACCGCTTAAAGCCGTTTTCACTAAATTTCTTTTCAAATCGATAGAGGTATTCTTGTCGCATCTGATCAACCACAATACCTACGATCAATTTAGGTTTGTCCTGAGCAACAGCGATCAATTGTACAGACAAGCAAATCAATAAAACAATTTTCTTCATAGTAGAATAGAAATTC
>DASYTA010000211.1:0-3255 GCA_036002745.1 Cyclobacteriaceae bacterium
TTATTTCACCAGTCTCTTTATTGATAGTCTTTATCTCCTTAGAAGCTGCTCCTTCAATCTGCTTTATTTCTTTTACTTCCTTTGAGACTGATTCACTCGCTTTCTTTATTTCGCTTGAAACCTGATTAACTTCCTTCAGTCCCGGTATATCAAGCTGGCTCTTGGGTAACATACCTGGGATTACAGAAGGAGTCTTCGTTGTGGGGACACGCGTGTCGGCTACCGATGGCAATTTGGTAGAGGCACCAGGAGGATTTTTTTGAGGTACTTTGAGCTGACTTGTGGGGTCTTTCGCATCAAAGCCCAAACTATCCAGAACACCTTTCTTAGCGTTGATCTTTTTTTGAAGTCGTGCAGTTCGTTTATCGATTTTTCTTTGGAGTTTTTTATTGCTTGCCTTAATAGAATTTGATACCACAGCGAGTGAAAGATGGCTCGACAATCTTTTCTGAATGCTATCCATCTTTTTTTGATAGGTCGCAACCGGTAAACCTTTAGCACTAGCACTATCCATGTTGTGTGAAAGAAGTTTAAGATCACGCTTCATTTTTGCAAGATCATTCTTGGAGAGCGAATCCTTTTTGTGTTTAGTCGTATCCGCTCTTTGCGTGCTGTCCACAGGCTGAAGACCAACGCTATCCTTTTTTGTTTGGCTCCATGACAAAAAAAGGCAGCAACAATAAAAAAAGAAGCAGCTTGAATCTCTCCAATCTCAAATATCTTGCCCTATGAAAAATGAGCCTCAACATTCCTATTTAAAATCTTTCTGTTTCAATTTGCTTTTAATCTTTTGAGGTAGTGGAGTGCCTTTATTGTGATCAGCCAAAAGCATCTCCAATTTTTCAGAACTGTAATTGGATGTTTGCACAATGCCCGTTATCATCATGACAATGCTAAACCCAGAAAAGAGATACGCCCCGGTATTGTCTGGACTTACATCAACGTTTTGACCTCCTGCGTTTACGGTTTGCTTGTTCGTTGTGCTTATCAATGAGATAATTCCTAAAGTTCCAAACACAACGGCACGTGTTGTTCCTCCTTTTCTTTTTCGTTGAAATAGATTTTGCAGCGCTCTTGTAGTGTCAGATTGTTGAATTACCTCAGGGAGATATTCAGGAATGGTTTTTGCCATGATGGGATCAATGGATTCAATCTTCTTCTTGGCTACTTCACTGAAGGTTTGCCTGAAGGTAGGTCTTCCGGCCAACGCGCCTACTGCGAGCCCGCACTCTACGAAATAAGTTTTCCCTGCATCAAGAATCAGATGAATAGAAGATTCGCCTTCTGTAGTAGCCTTAAAAGTCTGTGCTCCAGGTTTAGCACGAAATCTTATCACGGTATTAACTCCAATTCTTCCAATTATCTTCTCAGCCTGTTTGACATCATAGCTAATGGCAAATCCTGCAACCTGACCTCCTCTGTAAAAATAAACTGTGGCTAATGAGTCGCGTGCTTGAGACTGAAGCGTAACAGCATCCACATCGGGAATCGCGTTAGCTACTGCAATATCAATTTTAGCAATTTCCTTCTTTGCATTTGCTCTAGATATCTGCTGGAAAGTTGGCCTACTAATCGCAACGCCTCCTCCTTCTGTACCGCATTCAACAAAATAGGTTCTGCCCGCTTCCAAGGTAAGTCGGAAAGATGATTCACCTTCAATGGTTGCAGTAAAAAAACGATTGCCCGGCTTGGCGCGATATGTCAACACACTGTTTGAGTGAATCTTTCCGATCACGGCATCTCCGTTCTTTATATCATAGCCTTGAACGGACCCTGAGAACTTCGAGTGTTTATAAAAATAAATGGTAGCCAATGAATCCTGCGCCTGGAGTTGAACAGATAATGAAACAAAAACTAAAATCAAAAAAGTAAGTACGCGTTTAATCATGGTTGGTATTTGGCTAATAATGAATCACTTTCATTTTCTATCAATTTTTCTTCACAGAGTCACCCGCCTCGGGGACTACGTGGTTCAATGTTTCTCCTCGCCCATGTTGGTGTTCTTCACCAACATGCCTGAATGCTCCTTTGCCCAATTATCCATTGTAATGTGTTAACAATCTCCAATTGTTTTCATTCAACTCATAAAATCTGGCACTGGAATATTTATAATCTTCAGGGTATTGGCATAACCCTGCTTTTACCGGATTGTAATGTATATATTCCAATTTTTCGTTGAACACTCGATCGGACCACAAGGGGATGCTTAGCGAATTTCTCTCCCACACTTGGTGCTTTCTGTCTCTAGCATTCACTATGATTTCCTGCAACAGTGTAGAACTCGCACTTCTCAAACTCTTCAATATTTGTTGCCCAGTGAATTTTAAAAAATCGCGTTGTACTTCGTCGCGTTTATGCTCGCCCATGATATGCCATATCAGATGGAAGTGATTATTCATGATAACAAATGCGTAAATCGCCGCTCTGCCCTCATTAGATAAAAAATCAAGACTGTTGGCGATGATGTCTTTGTGCTTATCCTCCTCCAATAAAGGTTTCCAATCCAAGCAAGTAACAGTTATAAACTCAGGGTGCTCTTTTGAATATATTTTTATTCTATCCATTTATTTTTAATTACTTGTCACCCTGCCTTATTTCTCTTATTTCGTTTGTTGGTGAACCACACGCCTTCACACGCACAACACCAACAAAGGCACGGGGTTTCCAGTCGGGTCGGTTGGTTACGCACTTGCACCGACCAATTGCGCATAAGTACCAATTCATTGTGCACTCGCTTCGGTTGACTACACATTCGTACTGATCAATTACACAGTCGGGTCGGTTGGTTGCGCACTAACTCCGGTCAATTGTACATAAGCACCAATCCATTGCGCACTCGCATCGGTTGGTTACGCAAGAGCATCGGCCAGTTACGCAGACGGACCGGTTGGTTGCGTACTCGCTCCGGTCATTTGCGCACGAGCATCAATCCATTACGCACTCGCATCGGTTGGTTATACTTGTGCTGAGTCAACCTTTCGGGATACCGGAACGCACACCTGCCGACGCTCTGTACTGTCCGGTATGACATCATAGAAAAGTATCAGTTGAAAAAATATTTTTTGTTCGGTTTGAAAGAAAAACGAATTCAAACGTGCCATCCAATTTTGTGTTACATATCCACTGAAAAATATAGTTTTCAAAATAGTTTAAAAAAGTACAACAACGCGAATAGGGGTATGCGTAACAATACACAAGTGCACAATAAAGCACGAAAATATATGTCTCATATCAAAAATGTGCAAGCCTTTGGGA
>DASYTA010000212.1:0-1581 GCA_036002745.1 Cyclobacteriaceae bacterium
CAATGACAACCTCCAGGCTTTTTTCATTTAAAATTGCAGAGTGTAAAGGTGATTTTTTTGAATCAGGATCAGGTGTCCATAATAATCGTCTATTTTTTTTATATAAATGATGTATTGCTTCTGTATCGCCGCTCAGACAGGCTGCTGTCATTTGTCGTTTCAAGTCATTCGGTAAATATTGAATATCTTCATATTTACGATTACGATCTAATAAATCCTGGATTTCTTGAGAAACCTCATCAGCGCTACGTAAAAATGACATTTTACTTATACATTCTTCGCGTTCAATGACCTGCCTATTTTTGACGGATGATTTTCTCACAGGATCCATCATTAGTAGATCGTTAGTGGAATCTAGTAACCCAGAATTGATCCGGCATATTTCAAAACGATATTGTTTAATCTTTTCTGGATCTGGAGATAAATTTAATAATTCCTGGTGAACGGGATCCTGTTCCCGCGTTAAAGGTCTCGGTAGAACTAGAGAAATCGCTTCATTAAATTGAGAAATGGATTCATCTTCAATATCTTCATTCGTTTTAGCTTTAATTGGATTTTCTATCTTTTTATTCAACAATTCTTTTTCTGCTGTTTCCTGAATTTGCCGTAGTGAGACCATCACTGTTTTGGTTGTAGTTCTTTGCATTTTTTCCTCGTTTATCATTCATTTTTTATAAAAATTTATCAAAAAAAACCCGCAACAGGCGCGGGGTGAGTTTCATATATTGAAATATATTATCCTTCGAAAGCTAGCATGGGGCGCAGATAAGAAATAGGAACATGAACAGAGTTTTCATCGAATGTCACAAATTCCCAGGCATCTTGCTGTTCCAGCAATTTACGCAGCAATATATTATTTAATGCATGACCTGATTTGAAACCATTAAAAGCACCAATTAAACTGGAGCCTAATAAATACAGATCGCCAATGGCATCCAGAATTTTATGCTTAACAAATTCATCTTCATAACGCAGGCCATCTTCATTTAATACACGAAAATCATCGATAGCAACAGCATTATCTAATGTTGCACCACGCGCTAAATTCATTGCACGCAAACGCTCAAAATCCGCCATAAAACCAAAGGTACGAGCACGGCTGACTTCCTTGACATACGATGTGCTGGAAAAATCTAAAGTCGCGGTTTTGCTATGCATCTCAAATACAGGATGATTGAATTCAATAGTGAAGGTTACTTTAAATCCTTCAAAGGGTTCAAAACATGCCCATTTGTCCCCATCTTTAACCGTCACTTTGCGCTTAACACGAATAAACCGTTTAGGCGCATTTTGTTCTTGAATACCTGCAGATTGCACTAAGAAAACGAAGGGCGCTGCACTGCCATCCATAATGGGAATTTCAGAAGCATTGACATCGACATAAGCATTATCGATGCCAAGGCCAGCTAAAGCTGAAAGCAAATGCTCAACAGTCGCAACACGTATGCCATTCTTCATTAAAGAAGTAGAGAGTGTTGTATCACCTACAAATTCTGCCAAGGCTGGGATTTGAATAGTGGGTACAATATCCACACGTTGAAAGATGATACCCGTGTTTGCGGGAGCCGGTCTTAATGTGAG
>DASYTA010000213.1:0-2498 GCA_036002745.1 Cyclobacteriaceae bacterium
CATTTACTTCTTTGAATTTCGGAATTATTGCGCTGATCTTTTTAGCTTTTTCTTTCTTTGCTTCGCTGGTTGCAACACGAAGGATTTTTAAAAACAACAACACATTCTCGCATTCGTCCTTGCCAAACATCCGGATCTGACGTTGCACGCTGTTGGTGAGTTGAGTAAACAATTCAAAATCTTTTAGCATGCAATATTGCAAAGCCAAAAGCGCTTTGACCTCCATTTGTACGAACGGATATTTTTTCAAACCCACCTCGTTGAGCATGTGATTGATAATCTTGGCTGCTTCGTCGTACTTGCCGGCATAGTAGCAGCTGATAGCACGGTAACAGGTGTAGATGGCGTGTTTAGGCACGTCTTGAGTCTCTGCCTCAATGTCCATCAGTAAACCTTCATTCTCGGTGTAAAGTTGTTTCTCCGTATTGTTGCGAAGATGTCGCTCGATTTTTGAAATCAAGAAACGCGCAGTAAATGTGTAGTTGGAGTAATTAACCAACAATGTCGCCACGGCATCGTTCACTTCTTCATAATACTTCTCCGCTTGGCGATACACCTTGTAGTGATTGTAATATTCCAGATGTAGGAATTCAAACACTAAATTCAAATGATAGTAAAGCGGATCTAAATTATAAGTCTCAAATATTTTCTGAACACGTGCAAAAATATCTTCAATAGCTTCTCCGTCGTTGGCCATATCATCTTGTTCCACAAACAGACGATGAAAAATAAGCATGCAACTGTGGTAAACGTATAATCGATGTGATTCGTACAACTTAGATACGTTCGTCATTTCTTTCATCACCAGGGTAAGTCCGAGCTTTTCTAGCGGGTCGCCTGTGAGATAGTAATTCCCATACTTTTTGAAGTAGTCAGCCAATAGGTCTTCGGCTTTATCCACTGCCAGCATGAAGGCAACGTGCCTGTTATAAAGCTGAGAGTAATTGAAATATTCGGGAGAGTGTACGTGCAATTTCTTTAGCGACTTGTAAACTACCGTAAGCTCACTTGCCAAGTCGTAGTCTTGAAGTTCTTTCTCAAGTTTTCGAAGTGTAGCGATGGAGATTGTCCTTTTCTTAGTAAATAAAACTTCGTTGAGATTGGCCACCTTACGTAAAATGTCGGTTCGAGGGCTTTCCATCTGTTGAAGCAAGTGCTCCTCGATCTTTTGATTAAGTCTCGAACGTAACGTATAGTAAGCATTAGCATTCACCTCCAGTTCAACCATAATCTTGCTATCCGAGAGTTGGCGTTCGCGCAATGACTTTAGCACATAGGCAGACTTCTCAGCGTTACTCTCCATTAAGGAATCATAGATTTCTTTGTAGTCCTTTTCGGAGAGCTGCTTGATAATGTTTTTCAGTTTAGCCATGACAAACGATTATGGATTTTAAAGTTACAAAAATTAAATCCTCATACAATAATCCTACAAGTAAGACAATAAGGCAATAATTCACTAAAGAAATATGTCAACTTATCCGCCCTTTCGGGGATGGATTGCTTTTTGTCATTCGTCCTGAAACTATACTATGGATGCTTTTTCTCAAATGATAATTGATGCCGTTGCTCAAGTTAAGAACGCGGTAGTAAAGATTGATGTATACAAGACAGTGCAAGGTAAATTGCGGCCGGCAGGGTCTGGATCGGGTTTTATTTTTTCCTCTGACGGGCTGATTTTTACGAACAATCATGTTGTCAATGGAGCAGAGAAGATAATGGTCTCATTGCTCAATGAAAATGAAATTGAAGCCACGCTCATTGGCAAGGATCCTGATACAGATCTAGCCATTTTAAAAATCTATTCAGAAGGTTATTCTGTTTCTAAACTTGGCAATGCCGAGGCTCTGCAAATTGGTCAACTCGTAATTGCCATTGGCAACCCTCTTGGCTATCAACATACTGTGACCACCGGCGTAGTCAGTGCGCTTGGCCGCACACTTCGGTCTCAAAATGGAATGTTAGTGGACAATGTAATTCAATCTGATGCGGCTCTAAATCCAGGCAACTCAGGTGGCCCGATGATTACTACAGATGGAGAAGTGGTGGGAGTGAATACAGCAATCATTCAAGGCGCGCAAGGCTTAAGTTTTTCTGTGGACATCAACACGGCCAAGGAGATTGCGAGTCAATTGATAAAAAACGGTAAAGTATTTAAGGCTTATCTGGGATTTCAATTGCAGGAGGTGAACATTAACGCCAAGGTGAAACATCACTATCATCTTGCCAATGAGAAAGGATTGTTTGTTGTGAATGTTGAAGAGAATTCTCCGGCTTCAAGATCGCAGGTGAAGGCAGGAGATATCATTGTTTCATTTAATAATAAACCTGTTCAAACGCTCCATCAATTATTCAAAGAGCTAACGAAAAAGGAAATTCTTACAATGGTTGACATTTCAGTTATCCGCCATACAGAAATGCTTAACGTTGGGATTTTCCCTGTTCAGCGATAAAAGCGTGATTGGAACACTTAAAGATTCCGCGTTCGCGCGTAAAATCTT
>DASYTA010000214.1:0-6610 GCA_036002745.1 Cyclobacteriaceae bacterium
TGGCATCGACTTTTCCAAGATATGTATCGTCCATCAGATGCTTGATTCTATTGCCAATAAAAATCACTAAGATCACAACTACAATAAAGATGATGAAGAAAGAAAGATAAGGGAGAAATTCTGTATCGGCATTGAAGCGTTTGTGTAAATAATCTACACCCAACCCCGTGAACTTGAAGCCAATCAGAACTCCGAGCACTAAAGCAGTGAAAAAAAATAATTCGGCAAGAAAACCTCTCTTGTAACCAAAGTAGGCACCGAATGCAAGCAACACTATTATTGCAATATCAATTTTACTCAAAGCGAAAGCAGTTTCTTCACCAACTCTGAAATCACTTTACCATCAGCCTGACCCGCCAGTTGTTTAGTAGCCACACCCATTACCTTGCCCATATCTTGAGGACCCTTCGCACCAACTTGAGCAATAATATTTTTCACTTGCGACTCCACTTCATCTTGTGAAAGCTGCTTCGGTAAATAGCGATTAATGATCTCCAACTGAACAAGCTCACGCTTGGCAAGATCATCGCGATTTTCTTTTTGAAAAATCTCGGCAGATTCTTTGCGTTGCTTGGCAGCTTTCATCAGCAATTTGTTTTCAGCTTCGGCAGAAACCTCTCCGCTTCCGCCCTTGGTTTCTTCCAATAAGATCATTGACTTGATACTGCGAAGTGCTTCAAGCTCTTCCTTATTTTTAGCCAACATGGCCGCTTTGATATCGCTGTCAATTTTTAGTTTCAGGCTCATAGCATTTGTACATTTGTTTTTGCGAAATTAATAGGAACTATAGAATAAATGACACGACTTTCTGTAAACATCAATAAGATTGCCACGCTGCGAAATGCTCGCGGAGGTAATAATCCTAATGTTATTCAGGTTGCTAAGGATTGCGAGCGCTTTGGTGCACAAGGCATTACCGTACATCCTCGTCCGGATGAAAGACACATTCGTTACAGTGATGCTATTGAACTAAAAAAAATTGTGACTACGGAATTTAATATCGAAGGCTACCCTGACGATCGATATTTAAAATTAGTAAGAGAAACGAAACCGGCTCAGGCTACATTAGTTCCTGATAAACCAGATGCAATCACATCAAATGCGGGATGGGACACAATAAAAAATGAAAAGCTTCTGATCGACGTAATCGCCGAACTGAAAAAATCCGGAACACGCGTCTCTGTGTTCGTTGACCCCGACACCAAAATGATTGAAGGTGCAAAAAAAGTTGGGGCCGATAGAATTGAACTTTACACAGAACCTTATGCCTCGCACTTTCATCAAAATCGCGAAGCAGCCGTAAAGTCATACATTGCAGCTGCTAAAGTTGCACATCAGCTTGGACTAGGAATTAATGCGGGCCATGATCTTGATCTCGCCAACTTAAAATTTTTAAAACAATCTCTTCCTAATCTGAATGAAGTTTCAATTGGTCATGCATTAGTTTGCGATGCGCTTTATTTAGGATTGGAAAACACAATCCAACTTTACTTGCGTGAATTGAAATAAGAGATTATTGATGGCCGGGCAATAGATGTTGAATTCGTCCGAAAGTCCAGGTTCCTAAAAGTGCAGCAAGTAGAGTTACAATCGTAACGACAGAACCAGATCCAATCTGAGCATACAAAGGACCAGGACAAGCACCGGTTAATGCCCAGCCAAATCCAAAAATCAAACTTCCGATTATAATTCCCGGGTGAAATTCTTTTTTTGGTTTTTCAATGACCTCACCTTCCAAAGTTTTTATTTCAAATTTCCTTAACAAGAAAATGGAGATTGCTCCTATCGGAACAGCTGTCATAAAAAATCCAAACATGTGAAAACTTTCGAATCGAAACATTTCTTGAATGCGATACCATGAGATTGCCTCACCTTTGGTGAGTGCCAGACCAAAAACAATTCCAACAAATAAATAGCCAAGATTCTTCATAGCGAGAGAATGTAGGGAAGAACAAAATGAGAAAATAAAATACCTCCGATAAAAAAGGAAACTGTTGCAACCAGCGATGGCCATTGCAACGCTGATAATCCTAAAATGCCATGACCGGAAGTGCATCCTTGGGCGTAGCGAGTACCAAATCCTACCAGAAATCCACCAACAATCATCAGCAAAAATCCTTTTAAAGAAAAAAGAATTTGCCAATTGTAAAGTCCTTCGGGCATTAATCCGTTTTGTTGAGTGATTCCGAACGAAGAAAGGTATTCGACTGTTTTGGATGAGATTGCAACAGGATGAGGATTAGCAAAAATCAATCCTCCGATTATGCCACCTAGCAACAAACCAGCAGCAAAGAAAAGACTCCATGATTCTTTTCTCCAGTTGTAGTTGAAGAGCGGAATGTTTGCTGGAATGCATGCCGCACAGATGTGTCGCAAAGTAGAGGAGATTCCCAAACGTTTATTACCCATCCAAAGTAATAACGGCACGGTTAAGCCAATGATCGGGCCTGCAATGTACCAAGGCCAAGGTTTGTATAGTAATTCCATAGACAAAAGTAAAATATAAATGAAGAACAAACTCAGACTTAATTAATTCACAGCTTCTTGTTAAAATTTGTTAACGAAGCAGGTACAACGACTAAAAACCACATGTTTTTGTCGTGAATCAGACGCGCAACTCTTTTCGTTCAACTTATTTCCCCTTTGCTTCGTTATTTTTGCAACTTCAAAGGATCTACCATGTTAAAACATTTCTTAAAGGCTTGCTTTTTTATTATTGGATTTTCATCGGTTCATGCACAAGTGCTGAACCCCGCTAAATGGACAACCGAATCTTCTGTTGCTGAAGCTAAGACCGGTGATGAAATCACGTTGATCTTTCGCACCACGATCGACAATAATTGGTATTTATACTCTTCTGAATTTTCATGTGAAGATGGACCAATCAAAACATCTTTTACTTTTCAAGCTGATAAGAGTTATGAATTGGTTGGTGGAATTGTTGCGATCAATCCAATCGATAAGCACGACAAAATTTTTGAATGTGATGTAAAGATTTTTAAAGGCACTGGAGAGTTTCGTCAGAAAATAAAAATTCTTTCACATCCATTAAAAATTTCAGGAAGCTATGAATACCAGGTTTGTACTGAACTCACTGGTCAATGTGTGCCTGGTGAAGGAGAGTTTTTATTTGATAAAATAAAAGTGACAGGTTCTAAGTTACCAAGTGAAAGCTCTAAATCTCAAAACCCAACAGTTAAAGCGAATCCTCCAACTCAAATCTCAAAAGCCGACACTGCAATTGTCCAACCTGCAACTGGCAACCCGCAACTGGCAACTTCAAATGGTCCACAACTTGATCCTACTTTAGTTCAACAGGATCCAAAAGGTAAATCACTTTTCGGATTTTTTCTCTTAGCTTTTTTTGCCGGACTAGCAGCTTTGTTGACCCCGTGTGTGTTTCCGATGATCCCGATGACTGTAAGTTTCTTTACTGGCCGAGGAAATAAGTTTCAAGCTCTGATGTATGGATTATCTATCGTAATAATATATACCGTGATTGGTGCAGCACTTGCACCGTTGATGGGGCCGGAAACAGCAAACCACCTTTCAACAGAATGGATTCCAAACCTGATTTTCTTTTTGGTGTTCATAGTCTTTGGTCTCTCCTTCTTGGGTTTATTTGAAATCACTCTACCAGGAACGTTCATTAATAAAGTGGATCAACAAGCTGAGAAAGGTGGATTACTTGGAGTATTCTTCATGGCTTTCACATTAGTGCTAGTTTCATTTTCATGCACAGGACCATTAGTTGGAAGTATTTTAGTTTCGTCTGCAGGAGGTGAATTCTTGAAACCTATCATTGGAATGTTTGCTTTCTCTATGGCATTTGCAATTCCATTCACACTCTTTGCATTTTTCCCAAACTGGTTGAAATCATTACCGAAATCAGGCGGATGGTTGAACACTGTGAAAGTAGTTTTGGGCTTTATTGAAATTGCCCTTGCGTTTAAATTTTTGAGTATTGCTGATCAGGCTTTTCATTGGCATATTCTTGATCGTGAGATTAACCTTGCGATCTGGATCGTGATCACAATTTTAATTGGAGTGTATTTAATGAAAGGATTTCGTCTACCCGGCGACACCGGCAAGGATGCTGAAGAGAAAACGATAAGTGTTCTTCGAATCTCTTTGGCAATTATAACATTCACCTTTGTGGTTTACTTAATTCCTGGAATGTGGGGCGCACCACTTAAAGCATTGGCAGGATATCTTCCTCCGATGTCAACGCATGATTTTGATCTGCTTGGTGCTAATCGCAAAGACAAACCAAATGAGATTTGCGATATTCCTAAGTATGCCGACTTTTTGCATCTACCACATGGGCTTAACGGCTACTTTGATTACAAGCAAGCTTTAACTTGTGCAAGACAGCAACATAAGCCACTGTTTATTGACTTCACAGGACACGGTTGTACTAACTGTCGAGAAATGGAAGCACGAGTGTGGAGCGACCCACAGGTGTTGAAAAGATTGAAAGAAGATTTTGTTGTTGTGGCCTTGTATGTAGATGATAAAACCGAATTACCTGAAACGGAATGGTATGAATCGAAGTATGATAAGAAAATCAAAAAGACGATTGGGAAGCAAAATGCTGATTTACAAATCACAAATTTGAATAATAATGCTCAACCGTTTTACGTTTTAGTGGGCAACGATGAACGAGTACTCGTTTCACCAAAGCCCTATGATTTAAGCATAGAGAATTTTGTAAAATTTTTAGAAGAAGGTAAAGCAAAATTCAAGTCCCTGAATTAGGTCTTATGACCAAGTGCTGTTTCAATTTTTTTTTGTCTAAATTTGCAGTAAAATTTATAGCGTAAAGTTGGCGTCTCAAAAGAAAGTGTATGTTTTGCTTGGCGCGCTGTTAATACTCAGCGTTTCATTTTTTGTCCTCAACGCTTTCACCTCAACCTTTACATCTCCAGCAGACCATGAAGTTTTTGCAGATTCATCAGCGGTAATCCATACCAAGGATGTTGAAAAACCCATCATTAAGTATGGAATGTCGGTGAACGGATTAGAAGTAAAAGAGGGTTACGTAAAACGAGATCAGCTTTTTGCCGACATTCTCGAAGAAAATTTTGTCCCTCCTTCCATTTTACAGCAACTCAACTTACTTCCCAAAAAAACATTTGACTTTCGGAAAATAGCTGTATCTAAAAAATATACGCTCATCTATCAGCCTGATTCTCTTAAAACTGCAGTTGCTTTTGTATATGAACCAAGCCCGGTAGAGTATGTGGTTCTTCATTTGAAAGATTCCTTGGCAGTTGAAACTCACCAACGTGAAATAACGACAGTAGAAAAAACGGTAACCGGTACAATCGCTTCATCTTTGTATGAAACCATCGATGCGATGAACATCTCAAATGAGTTGACCAACAAATTTGTCGATGTATTTGGCTGGCAAGTTGATTTTCAACATTTGCAAAAAGGAGATCGATTCAAATTGATTTATGAAGACAACAAGGTCGAAGATCAATCCATCGGCGTAGGAAAGATACTTGGAATTTATTTTGAACATTTCAACAACGGCTATTATGCATTTCCTTTTGATCAAGGAGATGGAGTTGATTATTTTGATGAAGATGGAAATAGCTTGCGCAAAGCCTTGTTGAGATACCCGATCGAGTTTACGAGAATAAGTTCGCGTTACTCACTTAATCGCTTTCATCCGGTAGTGAAAGTTTTTCGTGCTCATCTTGGTACTGATTTCGCAGCAGCAACAGGAACCCCTATTCGTTCCGTTGGCGATGGAATTGTACTTGAGGCGCGCTACTCAGCAAACAATGGCAATTATGTAAAGATCCGCCACAACGCAACCTATACTACAGGTTATCTTCACATGTCGAAAATAGCTTCGGGAGTTGTTTCAGGTGCTCGGGTAAAACAAGGTCAAACCATCGGATATGTGGGTAGTACTGGGCTTGCTACTGGTCCTCACTTGTGTTATAGATTTTGGCGTAACGGGGCTCAGGTTGATGCATTAAGAGTGCAATTACCACCCTCAAAACCGGTGGATAAAAAAAATTGGGAAGAATTTGAAGCAGTAAAAAGAGAATTAACACTTAGGCTTCAGCTCATCCCATTTAATGAATCTTCAAGCCCCGCTGTTGCAGCGCTGTAACTCTGTGGTTTTTTATTTTCTGCTGTAGAACACCGTTATTTACAATTACTTTTTTTCGTGGCGAAATCAAAAAAAAATTGCCATTGTCTATATAGGGGCGTGAGGACTGGAGCATTTATAATTTTTGCTTTCATTTCAACTATTAGCTATTCCCAAAAAGTGGGGTTGGTATTTAGTGGAGGTGCAGCGAAAGGTCTTGCCCACATTGGCGTGCTTAAGGCGCTGGAAGAAAATGAAATTCCTATTGACTTTGTAACAGGCACCTCCATGGGTGGAATTGTTGCCGGATGTTATTCAGCAGGGATGAGTCCAGCACAGATCGAAGAGATCATGACATCAAAAGCTTTTTTGGATTGGGTTAATGGTCGCTTGGAAGATGGACAACATTATTATTATTATAAAAAAGAAGATGAACCCTCGTTTTTGAAGCTCAACCTCACACTTGATTCTACTTTCAATGTATTGCTGAACACAAATCTC
>DASYTA010000215.1:0-7071 GCA_036002745.1 Cyclobacteriaceae bacterium
TAACGAAGCATTTAATTGTTTAAAATTCAGGACAATGATTCTGAATAATGAAGCTGATTCAAAACAAGCCACTAAAGATGATGATAGAATAACTCGCTTAGGAAAATTCCTTCGAAAAAGTAGTTTAGACGAGATACCTCAGTTTTTTAATGTGTTGCTTGGAGATATGTCTGTTATCGGCCCTCGCCCACATCCATTGAAATTAAATGAGCAGTTTTCATCAACGATAGATCGATTAATGTCGAGGCATTATGTTAAACCAGGCATAACTGGTTTGGCTCAATGTATGGGTTATAGAGGGGAAACAAAAAATATTCATGATATGAGAAATAGAATTAAATTGGATAGATTTTATATTGAAAACTGGTCATTCTTTTTAGATATCAAAATCATGGTTCAAACAGTTGTCAGCCTATTGAGGGGTAATGAAAATGCATATTAGAAATTTCATAGTTCATATAATTTTCAATTGAACCACTATCAATCATCTACGATGTCCAAAATTAGCGCAACTATTATCACCTATAACGAAGAAAGCTACATTGGTGGGTGCATTGATTCACTAAGGACAATTGCTGATGAAATTGTTGTGGTTGATTCTTTCTCACAAGACTCCACCAAGGATATATGTCTTAAAAAGAATGTGCGCTTTGTGGAAAATAAATTCACAAGCCATATTGATCAGAAAAACTTCGCAACATCGTTGACTTCTTTTGATCATGTAATATCATTAGATGCAGACGAACGCTTGTCGAGTCAATTAATTGAGTCTATTCAACTAATCAAAGATACTTGGCCGGCCGACGCCTACAAGATGAATCGCCTTTCAACTTATGGAGACAAGTGGATACAACGTGGCAACTGGTATCCCGATAAGCAACTACGTTTATGGAATAAAAAAATTGGTCATTGGGGAGGGAAAACACCTCATGAAAACCTTATTCTTGATTCGAAGGTAAAACCAATGCATCTTAAAGGTGATATTTTACACGAGGCTTACAGAGATTCATACGAGGCTCTTCAAAAAATTCAATCTTATTCAGACATTTTTGCTAAGCAAAACCTAGGCAAGTTATCCAGCTCTGTATTTAAAATAATTACTCACTCGAGCTTCACTTTTTTTAAGAGCTACATCATAAAACAGGGCATTTTTGATGGCTTTGAAGGCTTAATGGTAGCAATGGCGGAGGCAAATCACACCTTTTATAAATACGCAAAACTTTATGAGGCTGAAAGAATGATGCGTGAAAAGAATAAGTCATCCGAATAGCATTGTTTCAGCCTAACAACTAATTCCAAACTAAACTACAATTCAGCAATTGTAGTATTTTTGCCGGATTCTATAAAGTTAAGAATGCCTTCAAAACTTGTATTGGTAACTGGATCAGCCGGGTTTATCGGTTTCCATCTTTCTAAAAAGCTTTTGGCCCAAGGCTATACGATTGTTGGGTTGGATAACCTCAACGATTATTACGATGTGAGCCTCAAAGAATCTAGGCTTAAAGTTCTGTTGAATCAATCAGACTTCACTTTTGTCAAAGGAAATCTGCACGACCGTACATTCATTGAAAAAACATTTTCAGATTTTAAATTTGACTATGTAGTCAATCTCGCTGCCCAAGCGGGTTTACGATATTCAATTCAGAACCCTCATGCTTACATTGAGAGTAATGTTCAAGGTTTTTTGAATATTCTTGAAGGTTGTCGCCATCATAAACCAATGCATCTTGTTTATGCTTCGTCAAGCTCCGTATACGGTGCAAATAAAAAAATGCCGTTTTCTGTTCATCAAAATGTTGACCATCCAATTTCGCTTTATGCTGCCACAAAGAAATCGAATGAACTAATGGCTCACACCTATTCAGTACTTTATAAAATCCCAACTACGGGTCTTCGTTTTTTTAACGTCTATGGTCCGTACGGCCGGCCGGACATGGCTTTATTTATTTTTACGAAATCCATCTTAGAAGGAAAACCAATTGACGTTTTTAATCATGGCAAGATGAGACGGGATTTTACTTATGTTGATGACATTGTTGAAGGCATTTCAAGGTTAATACCAAATGTGGCTGAAGGTAATTCAAAATGGAATGCACTCAACCCGGATCCCGGAACAAGCTTTGCTCCTTATCGTCTCTATAACATTGGTAACACCAAGCCTGTTGAATTAATGTACTATATTGAAATCCTCGAACAAAAGCTAGGCAAGAAAGCCATCAAGAATTTCCTGCCTATGCAGGATGGAGAAGTAACAGAAACGTATTCTGATGTTGATGACTTAATGAATGATGTGGGATTTAAACCTTCAATTCCAATTGAAACCGGGATTGGAAGATTTGTTGATTGGTATTTGGATTATTATCAGGTAAAAAAATAGTCATGGAGAGAATTGGTATAATTGGATTAGGATACGTTGGCTTACCACTTGCCGTTGAATTTGGAAAAATAATTGAAACAATTGGATTTGATATTAATCAATCCCGAATTGAGGAATTGAAAAAAGGAATCGATCGCACCCTTGAGGTTGATAACGAAGAACTAAAGTCCGCGAAACATTTAAGCTTCTCTTCTGACTGTAACGAGTTAAAATCAGCGAATTATTTTATAGTAACAGTCCCTACTCCAGTTGACAATTATCACGTTCCTGATTTGCACCCGCTGCGGTCAGCAAGTAAAACAGTCGGATCAGTTTTGAAAAAAGGAGATATTGTGATTTATGAATCAACGGTTTACCCAGGTTGTACCGAAGAAGTATGTGTTCCAATTCTTGAAAAAGTCAGCGGCTTGAAATTTAATGTAGATTTTTTTGCGGGTTATTCCCCTGAAAGAATTAATCCAGGAGATAAACAACATCGCCTGCCTAATATTAAGAAAGTTACGAGTGGAAGCACTCCGGAGGTAGCAGAGAACGTTGATCGACTTTATAAAAAAATCATTACAGCAGGCACTCACAAAGCTTCATCTTTAAAGGTTGCAGAGGCCGCAAAAGTCATTGAAAACTCTCAACGTGATCTGAACATTGCATTTGTGAATGAGTTGGCATTAATTTTTCATCGAATTGGAATTGATACGCATGAGGTACTAGAGGCTGCAGGCACCAAGTGGAATTTTCTCCCCTTCAAACCTGGCCTCGTTGGTGGGCATTGTATAGGTGTGGATCCATATTATTTAACGTATAAGGCAGAAAGTCTTGGCTATCATCCTGAGGTTATTCTTTCCGGTAGAAAGATCAACGATAACATGCCCATTTATATCGCTAATGATGTCATTAAGCTGATGGCAAAAAATCAATTACCTATTCATGGAGGAAAAGTTTTAGTATTGGGTTTAACGTTTAAAGAGAATTGCCCAGACATTCGTAACAGTAAAGTGGTAGATGTTGTTCGTGAACTTATAAGTTTTGGAACTCAAGTAGATATTTACGACCCTCATGCAGATGTTGAAGAAGTGAAACATGAATATAATCTGGATCTGATAAAGAAGATTTCCGTGAAATATCATGCAATTGTACTTGCGGTAAGCCATAAAGAATTTTCGTCTATTGATTGGGGTAGTTTGAAAGAGCCAAGTGCTATTGTGTATGATGTAAAAGGATTTTTGGATAGATCACTGATAACTTCTCGACTATAATGCCTGCGAAAAAAGTATTATTAACTGGAGCAGCCGGATACATTGGTGCCCACACCGCTGTTGAGCTGCTGAGTTTAGGACATGAGGTCATATTAGTTGATGACTTTTCAAAAAGTGATGATACTCTTCTAAGGGGTATCGAAAAAATTATTGACAAGAAACCAGTTTTTTTTGAAGGTGACTGTAAGGACGCTCAATTCCTTGAGAAGGTTTTTAGTCAAAATAGTATCGACAGTGTAATCCATTTTGCTGCGTACAAATCAGTGGGTGAATCGGTGAGAGAGCCTTTGGCGTACTATGACAATAACTTGCGCTCAATGATTGAGTTACTCCGTGCCATGAGGAAATTTGAAGTGAGCGAGTTTATTTTTTCTTCTTCTTGCACGGTGTATGGACAGCCAGATGTAATTCCCGTAGATGAAAGTGCCCCATTTAAAAAAGCAGAATCGCCTTATGGAGCCACAAAGCAAATGTGTGAACGATTGCTAGAGGATGAAGTAGTTGCTGATAAGAATTTAAAAGTTATTTCATTACGCTACTTTAATCCAATTGGGGCACATCCATCAGCATTGATTGGAGAAATGCCAATAGGAGTGCCTAATAACCTTGTTCCTTATGTAACACAAACTGCCATTGGCCTTCGTGAAAAACTTACTGTATTTGGAAGTGATTATGACACTCCCGACGGAAGTTGCGTTCGTGATTATATTCATGTCTCCGATTTAGCAGGTGCCCATGTGAGCGCTGTTGACAAGATTGGAAACATGCCTAATCGTATTGAAGCATTTAATCTTGGCACTGGTGAAGGTGTTTCAGTTTTAGGATTAGTGAAAAAATTTATTGAGATAACTGGGGTAAAGTTGAATTACGAAGTAGGGCCTCGCCGATCTGGAGATATTGAAAAAGTTTACGCCAACCCTGACAAGGCGAAAAAATTATTAGGATGGCAAACCAACTTAAAACTGGAGACCGCACTGAAAGATGCATGGCGATGGCAACAAAAAATAGCAGGTGTTTAGGATGATGAAAGAAATAAAAATGGTTGATTTGCAGGGGCAATACCTGCGCATAAAAAATGAAATTGATGCCGCAATTCAAGAGGTGTTGATGTCAACCGCTTTTATTCAAGGCCCTCAGGTCAAATCGTTCGCTGACGCGCTTTCAAAATATAATCAAGGAGTGAATGTTATTCCTTGCGCGAATGGAACTGATGCGCTTCAAATAGCGATGATGGCGTTAGGTTTGAAGGTTGGTGATGAAGTAATATTACCTGTACATACTTATGTGGCCACCGCTGAAGTAATCGCTTTACTCGGATTGTCACCAGTTTTTGTTGATGTAGATGCGAAGACTTTCAATATTGATATTAATCAGATCGAAGGTAAGATCACAAAAAAAACTAAAGCAATCGTTCCAGTTCATCTGTATGGACAGTGCGCTGACATGGAACCAATTTTAAAAATTGCCCAAAAACATAATTTGTTTGTGATTGAGGATTTGGCCCAAGCTCTTGGTGCAGACTATACCTTTTCGGATGGAAAGGTGAAACGGGCTGGAACGATGGGCATTATCGGTTGCACTTCTTTCTTCCCTTCAAAAAATCTTGGATGTTATGGAGATGGTGGAGCAATTTTTACAAATGATCATGCTCTTGCTGAAAAGATGAAGATGATCTCCAGTCACGGACAAAAAATTAAATATCAACATGACATTGTTGGAGTGAATAGTCGTCTTGACACTTTGCAGGCGGCCATCCTTCAAGTGAAATTAAAATATTTGGATGAATATGCTAAAAGGAGAAACGAGGTTGCTGACTATTACGATAAACATTTAGCTGATGTGCCCTTCGTTGTAACCCCATTTCGTTCGTTAAATTCTACTCATGTCTTTCATCAGTACACGATAAAAATAAAAGACGTCGATCGCGATCATTTTAAGAAATATCTAGCTGAAAAGAGTGTCCCGTCAATGATTTATTATCACATTCCATTGCATTTGCAGAAAGCTTACGGACAAGATGGATCCGGAGAAGGCTCATTCCCGGTAACGGAAAAACTTTCAAAGACAGTTTTATCTCTTCCGATACATACTGAAATGACGGAGGATGAATTGTCTTACATTTGTCAAGTCATCAACAGAGTATAATGCCTGACGAAAAAAAATATTTTGTTCACCCGACAGCTGTAATTGATGAGGGCTGTGAGATTGGTGCAGGCACAAAAATCTGGCACTTCTCTCACATTATGCCTAATTGTAAAATTGGAGATAATTGTAACATAGGCCAAAATGTTGTGGTCTCTCCTGAAGTTGTACTTGGAAAGAATGTGAAGATCCAAAACAATGTTTCAATCTATACAGGTGTAATCTGTGAAGATGATGTGTTCCTTGGGCCCTCGATGGTTTTTACAAATGTCATGAATCCGCGCAGTGCTGTTAATAGAAAAAATCAATACGCTAAAACTGTAGTTAAAAAAGGAGCATCTATTGGTGCCAATGCTACAATTATTTGTGGTCACGACATTGGAGAATATGCTTTCATTGGCGCGGGTGCAGTTGTTACAAAAGATGTTCCCAACTATGCTCTTGTAGTAGGAAATCCTGCAAAGCAAACTGGATGGATGAGTGAGTATGGACACAAATTGAAATTCGATAAAAAAGGAGAAGCCGTTTGCCCTGAGAGTGCAGAAAAATATTTATTGAAAGAAGGAATAGTTAAAAAGATTAAATGAAAAATTTTGCTTTAGTCGGAGCGGCCGGATACATCGCCCCGAGACATTTACAGGCCATTAGAGACACTGGTAATAATTTGGTTGCAGCCCTGGACAAGTTTGACAGCGTAGGAATAATGGACTCGTATTTTCCGAAAGCTGATTTCTTTACAGAGTTTGAGCGCTTTGATAGGCATCTTGATAAATTAAAAAGGTTAGGACAGAAAATTGATTACGTCAGTATTTGTTCACCCAATTACTTGCATGATTCTCATATTCGCTTTGCACTGCGCCATCAAGCCGATGCGATATGCGAAAAGCCGCTGGTCTTAAACCCCTGGAATGTTGATGCTCTTGAAGAAATTGAGAAGGAAACAGGTAAAAGAGTTTTTACAATTCTTCAACTGCGGCTTCACCCAAATATTATTCAATTAAAGAAAGAAATCGAAGCAGCTCCTCCAGGTAAAGTGTTCGATGTTAATCTTGATTACATCACCTCGCGTGGCAAATGGTATCACCACAGCTGGAAGGGAGACGAGCAAAAATCGGGGGGAATAGCCACCAACATTGGCATTCATTTTTTTGATATGTTACTTTGGGTTTTTGGAAGTGTAAAAAATATAAAGATTAAATCTTACGAACCTGATTCAACCTCAGGATTCTTTGAGTTAGAGAAGGCTCGCATTAATTGGAGACTTAGCATAAACGAAAATCATCTCCCCGATGAAGTAAA
>DASYTA010000216.1:0-7909 GCA_036002745.1 Cyclobacteriaceae bacterium
TCCAGTTTGATTGCTGTCTAAAGAGTCACTTGATTTTTCTTTTTTCATGAATTGAATTTTTTTAGAGTAATCGAGATTACTTATAAGTAAAGGTGCCTCACTTTCAGCAATTATGTATTACAAAACTTTCTGAAATCATTACATCATTCACACACACACAGTAGATGAAGAGTTACCATGGAACATCATTAAAATAATAAGGTCAACCATTTCTGCTTGACCTTATTATTTAAAAATTTAGTTGTTATTCTTTTACCTGAATTATTTGAGGATGTCCGGGTACTAATATGAACGTGTCGGATTTTTCCGTCACTTCAAAGTAAGGTTGCCCAGTTACATTTTTCAGGTTAAATAATAAGGAGAAATTACCTCTTACTATTTTATCTTCCTCGTACACCTTAACGTTAGATTCATTATAAATCCTAACTGTTATTTTTTCTTTCCCCGTGTGTGAGGATGTTAGAAGATACTGACCGTTACCCAAATTTTCAACTCTCGTATAATTGATTGCAATATCTTTGGTGTAGTTTAAAGTTTTATCTACTTTTTCTACCCCGTTGTCGATTTGAACTGTATAGACCCCTTCAGCCACCGAAGAGAAATTGAGTGGCAGAGAAAAATCCTTTATGTCTCGAAAAGATCTCACAAGAATGATTGCTTGAGCGTTGTCTTTAACTGTAATGGTAACTTTTCCTGTTTTTGATCCCAGGTAGTTAACCAAATAAACACTCGTTGTATCCTTTCGAATGATGTCTACTGTTGGACTTTTTTCTGAAGGTGCACTGTTTGCTGCGCTTGCTATACAGCAAAACACTGCGATAATTAACATTTTTGTTTTCATAGATTTTATTTTGTAATTCAACTGTCAACAGTTTGTTTTACTGTCATGACCAATCAAAAGTGACAAAACAAGTGCATTCGAATGTTACAAAAAACAAGTGAAGAGTTGTATAGTTCACGTTGATCTGCCTATCATTTTTGTTAGCGAGAGCTTCAATGATTGGATGTGTTACATAATTTACTGAATGACGTTTACTTTGTCCACTGTTATTTTGGCTGATATATCATCGTATTTCGCGCCTTATTTTAAATAGGAGTCGGAACTCAAATTTTGTGTAGATTAAATTACACGATTTTTAGTTTTTCAATTTCATTCTTCAATCTTAAGGGATCTTTCTCAGGCATGCGATTTTCTTTTAACAAATAGAAAATTAAAATTAATGTCAATATGGGAAGCGCCTTGTTTTTTATTCCAATAATTCTAGTGATTGCCTGGCTAATCTTGGCTGTAACTGCTCTGTTGGTAAACGGTATGGGAGGACACTCACGAAAAAATTAAAAAGATTTTTGTTCGAGGAGAGAATCAGTCATTTTTTACAATGGATCAATACCTTTGTTCATCAACTACCCTATGATATCGCGGTCTTAGCGTTGCAGTTTTTTTGACGATTCGATCAACTCATTATACTCTTCAGATAATTTGTTAATCTCATGCTCCGTGCCTATGCATTAAATTCTTCCTCTGTGAGCTAATTGCCAGGCTATCATGTTCTTGAATTTTAACTTTACTCTCGCTAGCTTTTTGATTATTCCTATTGAGATGGTGTTTGGAATTTTTTTCATCAGGATTAAGTGCATTCGAACAGCTGTGTTGAGTTATTTTGCTTCAAATTTTTTAAATGGTTAATCGCAGAAGAACGTGCATCTGTTACTCGACTAAATATTGTTTTTCTTCTATCGTTATGGTTTTGCATTGTACAATAGTATAGTGTATGGGAGCGAACTCACCATTGCGAAGTATTTGGCTTCCGGTGTATGAAACGAACGTGCCAACAACTGCTATTTTATTTAACTGCTCTGCGGTATTCGAAGGAAACCTCAGTATCGTTTTATCAAAAAGGATAAGCCCTTTTACCAGTCCTAATTCGTTTTGCTGTAGTTGTACGATTTGACCACTTCCAAAAATCGGTTCTTCCGCTGGAACTACAGCAGTTAGATTGTTATAGATACTTACCTCACTAGTTGTAATACTTACCAATCGAATGGCATTCCTTTCATTATTTTCTTGTGCTTCAACTGCATTTATCGAAATGCTAGCGCCAATTTTAAGAGCTGATGTAAGTTGTTTGCCCAAGCGTGGCGAGAATCTTACAAGATATTTTTCATTTTCGGTTTGAAGATAAAAGCCATCATAATAATAATCTTGATTACTTACCCAATTTATTATTTTTCCGGAAAACAATTTTACTTGTTGCAGTGGTTTGTATTCTGCAGGTGAACTTAATTGAGCTTCTTGTGCATAGTTATTGATAGTCACACTCATCAATGAGGCGATTGCTATCGATATCATTTTTAATTTCATAATTTTATTCTTTTGATAGCGCAAGATGAAAAGGTTTACGATTTGAATAGTTATATAATTATTACATTATGTTGCATCCTTCACTCTCTCTTGCTTTCAATTAAGCAAAATTTGATTCCAAGCTTAGAGACTGCTTTTGATACTTATGCTTGTAAAGCGAAGGTGAATGGCCAGTTATCTTTTTAAATTGATTGGATAAGTGAGCAACACTACTGTAATTAAGTTTGTAGGATATTTCCGTCAGGTTTAGGTCATCGTTAAGTAACAACTCTTTTACTTTCTCGATCTTATTAATAATAATAAAGTGCTGGATAGTTATCCCCTTCACAGAGGAAAATACATTGGATAAATAGGTATAGTCATAATTTAGTTTCTCACTGATATAATCCGAGTAATTTGTTTTGGGCAGGTCTTCCGAGTAATTGATCATTTCATTAATCAGATCTTTTATTCGCTCAATTAAGATGTTTTTCCGATCATTTTGAAGTTCCAGCCCTGAGCGATGCAAGTTCTTTTTCAACTCATCAAGTTGTTTTGTCGTCACATTTCCGTATAACTCAACCAAGCCAAGCCCAATGATCATATAGCGTAGCCCTAGCTTCTTTAACTCTTCCTTCACAATCGATTTGCATTGTAAACTTTTCATGTGTTTGATATGAAATCTCATAAATAAATATTTAAATTAAGTAGCGTTTTAGCCAACGGAGTTATTTTTTTAATTACCTAATGATTGATTTCTTATCGAGGCCAACTCTATTACTTTTTCATATTCAACCGGGCTAAGGTCATCAAAGAAATAATGCACCGGATCTATCTGCTCGCCGTTAACAAGTATCTCGTAGTGCAAATGAGAAGCTGTCGAGAGGCCGGTATTTCCCACATAACCTATTTGTTCCCCTCGTTTTATTTTTTGGCCAACCTTAACCAGAAAACCTTGCAGGTGTGCGTAGCGGGTAGTGTAACCAAATCCATGATCGATAATTACCATTTTTCCATAGCTGTCAAATTTTTCTTCAACAAAAACTACTTGTCCATCGGCAGTTGCGTAGATAGCAGTGCCTGTTGGAGCGGCGAAATCAATCCCTGTGTGCATGCGAATTACTTTGTAAATGGGATGAATTCTCATGCCAAAGCCTGATGCGATGGCGGTCAACTGCCTGTTTGAAATGGGTTGGATGGCGGGAATTGCTGCATAGATGTTTTCCCGATTCAAACTCAACTGAACAAGCTCATCCTGTAGCAATGATTCTATGTATAATTTCTCACGGAAATTGTTAATCTTTTTGCTTAAGGTCTTTATGAATTGAGATTCTGAAAAACCGAACTCATCAAAATTCCTTACTTTATTGCGAATAGTATTATCAATAGGCTCTGCTCCCAACACGACACGATAAATATTGTCATCTCGATTCTCGATTTTGGTGAGTACTTCGGCTAACGATTCAACTTTTTTAGTTAGTTCTGCGTAGTGGAATTCCATTTCGGTTAACTCCCGAGTTAGTTTCATTTCCTTGGGTGATGCAATATTGAATGAATACAATACCATCAAGGCCATTACAGCAATTGCTGCCGATAGAATCGTTATCCCCATGGTATTGATTATGATATCAACCGGTCTCGTTTGGACCCGCTTATATTGAGATAATTCCGTATCGAAATAATAATTTATTCTGGCCATTTGTCCTTCACATAAGTTCAGAAAAAAATGCAGCCTCGCGGCTGCATTTCATTCACTTATAACCTACCCTACATATTACACATATAAAATATTATGCCTGCAAAACATTTTAGCTCTAATGAATGTGGACTTAAATGCTTTTTCATGAATTAATTGATGAAATTTTGAGTGTTATTTACCTTCTCACCGGCTTAAAAGGAATAAGGATTCCTAGTCTTATTCGTTTTCAGATTTCCGCCACTTACACCAGGCGAATATTTTGAATCTTTATTTTCATGATCATTATCATCTTTCTTGTGAAGCAGAGCCATAAGCAAAATTGATACAACTATAAGTGTAATCAGTCCTAGAATGAAGTTCATCAGTTGCTGTTTGTTATGAATAAGCATAAAAACTGTTCCATCTTTTAATTTGATGCGACGGACTGATTTTGCTCGAAATACGAATGATTAGCTATTTATGTGTGTAGAGAATTCTCCCCAGATGCGGGAGACTGAGTCTAGTGGTAAGTTCTTTCAGTACCGCTCCTTAATCCCTGCAGAGTTTATTTTCGTTTGGCACATCTTTTAGTGGATGTGTTTGTATAATAGACGATACCCTCAATACTATTTCTCAATCCAGTAGGTGAGAGGAATAGTTTGAGGTGTCTCTATCTCAATTCAAACTAAATTTTTAAAAATCCTTAAAGTGAAGGAACCTTTATTGTAAATATTGTTCCGATGTCGATGATCGACGAGACTTCAATTTCGGCTTTGTGCGATTGCAGTATCGCACTTGTTGCCGCCAGCCCAAGCCCCAGGCCTGTTGTTTTAGTTGTGAAATAAGGTTGGAATAATTTTTCAATGTTTTCTGGGCTTATGCCTGAGCCGTTATCTTTTATTTCAATAATGTGAAAATTCCAATTTGACTGAATTGAAATCGTCAGTTCGCCTTCTTCCTGTTTCATGGCCTCCGTAGCATTTACGATTATATTAAGTAGTGCCATTCTCATCTTGCCTTTATCTATCAGTGCTAGTGCCTCATAGGAAGGAAAAACAGTGTTTACTTTTATTTTTTTAAGTTCAATCCTGTCAGAAGCATCTTGAATAGCTTCATCGATTACTGTCTGCAATGGAATGATTTCAAGATTCAGTTTGTGATATTGATTCGAGTCAAGTAACTCTGTGATGAGATCATTTATTCTCTTACTGTTCCGTCTGATAATATTTAAAAATTCCTTATTCTCCGCGCTCGTATCGCCATTCAAACATTCCGTTGAAAGGATAATATTGGTAAGTGGGTTTCTGACCTCGTGAGCTAACATTCTTATTGCCTCGCCTTTTACTTCAAGTATTTCAGATTGAGCCTTAATCTCTTCTACTTTTTTGAGTATTGAAATATCATGAATGATCCCCTGGACATGCGTATTTCCTGTTTCATCGTTTTCAAAGGAAGCTGAGAAGAGACAGTTTTTGATTGTTTTATCTTTCGTTAATAGATCAATATTATGATCAATCAATTTCTTCTCTTCGTTAAGCATCTTCAAAATTTGATTTTTGTCAGATTGATCCGAAAAAATTCTCGAGGTGTTTTCATAAAGTAATTCTTCTTTTTCAAACCCAAGGAGTTCCTTCGATGCACTATTTACACTTTGAAACTCTAATTGGTTGTTGGATATAAAGATTAAGTCTTTGCTTCGCTCGAAGATCATGCGAAATTTGAGTTCATTCGATCTTGATTTCTTGAGTGTTATTGCCTGCTCTAGAGAATAACGAATGCATCGGTCGAGCTGCTCGCTTGAGATCTGTGATTTGATCAAGTAATCAACGGCCCCCAAGTGCATCGCCTCAAGATCGATCTTTTTATTTCCTTGCCCGGTAAGGAGAATAATTGGCTTCTCGCAATTATGTTCAATTGCATCTTTCAACAAATCGATCCCGGTCTTTGGCCCGAGGTGATAGTCTATAAAATAAATATCGTGTGTTGAATTGCGTAAAGCCGATGATCCGGTTTCAAAGTTCATGCACCAGTCTACCTGAAAATTCTGTTGCGAAATATCGGTAATCAGATCTCGGATAATCACAAAGTCCTCCTCATCATCGTCAACTATCATGACCCGAACAGGTTGAGTGGATCTTATCGTGTGTGGCATGTTGTGGAAAGAATGAAGAAATATGAACCTGTTTTTATTTTTTAAGGTCACTAGCTGAAATTGCACGTAACTTTTATCTATAGAAAAGCAACGAGAAGCAATAGCTGGCGAACAGATTGGAACAAGAATGTCTCTTAGTGGACTTACTTTTCGTTGAGCAGTTGATATTGGTCTAACTTATTATAGAGTGTTTTGCGATCAATGTTCAGGATTTTGGCCGTCTTTGTCTTATTGAATTTAACTTTTTTGAGTACACTTAATATCAATTCATACTCAGCATCTGTGCTTGCTCCTTTTAAGGTCTCCGGGTTTTTTTCTTGTTGTGAAGTGGGTGGCTGCAAGGGAAGTTTTACAGATTCGCTTTCCGTCATCTTGGAATTATTGCCGAATTCTGATTTTAAAAATTTAGAAATCCCTAAAGGAAGAGTATCCGCTTCTATTAGCGGTCCATCTGTGAGTAGGGCAGATCGCTTAACTACATTCTTTAGTTCGCGAAGGTTTCCATACCAAACATAGTTTTGAAAAATGGTTTCTACCTCCGAGCTAAAGCCTTTGATATTTTTTTCAAGCTCCAGGTTCGTTATTTGTAGAAAGTGATTAGCGAAAGTCTTTATATCATCTCCTCTCTCCCGAAGTGGAGGAACCGTTATGGTGAATTCATTAAAGCGATGGAACAAATCTTCCCTGAATTTTAAATTATTCTTGCGATCGCTATCCCATAGCTTTTCATTACTGGCAATGATGATTCTTACGTCCAGATCAATGTCAATTATACCACCCACCTTGCGCATTTTCCTCTCTTGAACTACACGCAACAAAGAAACCTGAACATCATAAGGTAGATTTGTGATTTCATCCAGGAAGAGCGTACCGCCATTTGCAACCTCGAAGCTTCCTGTTTTTTTAAAGAGAGCTCCAGTGAATGCCCCTTTCTCATGGCCGAACAGTTCACTGCTTGCTAATTCTTTGGACAATGCTCCACAATCAATGGCAACAAAGGGTTTGTTCTTTCTATTGCTGCGTTTGTGTATTTCCTGAGCGATTCCTTCTTTTCCACTTCCTGTCTCTCCATAGATAATGACACTATAATTGGTTGGCGCAACCAATTTAACTTGCTCCAATAGAGAATCAAAAATTTTACTATTTCCAAAAATATATTGATTTGATACTTGTTGCCTAGAGAGGCTCCTATCATTGGAAGTTGACGTGGCAGGTATTCTTGATTCTGACTTAGCAAGTGCTTTTTTTATAGTGAGCAGAATTTCCTCGGGAAGAAGTGGCTTGGTTACGTAATCAAATGCACCCAAGCGCATAACTTCTACTGCGATTTTTATGTCACCATATCCTGTAATAAAAATGACTGGAACATGAGCATGCTTTTGCTTGATCTTCAATAGAAGAGTAGCACCATCGGTGTCTCCCAGTCGAAAGTCGCAAAGAATAAGGTTAGGCTCACTCTGCTCAAGTATTTCGAGAGCGCTTTTTCCACTGGTAGCTTCAATTACCTGGTAATCATTTTTTACTAAGTATTTCGTAAGCAACGTTCGCATGTCACGATCATCGTCAATTATCAATATTTTGTTCATGATCGTGTGTTAGGTAAGGGCGATATAAATAGAATTTTCGTAACGATTATTTTTCCGTTAAATCTTAGACTTTGCTCACCTAAAGACAGGTGTATGAGTAGAACTCGTAATTTGATTGATAAACGCCACAATGCCTTTGCATTCCCCAGCAT